>JALRBJ010000004.1:0-28018 GCA_023257815.1 Candidatus Saccharimonadia bacterium
TTGTTTTATTTTTTCACAGCGACACGTAGCTTTGCGCTACGAGCGCGCGGATTGTGAACGTCTTCAATCGCACCCTCGATTGGTTTCTTAGTAAGAACAGTAAGTTCAGCTTCAAAACCGGCTTCAGCCTGCTCTTTAAAGTATTGCTTTACCAACCTGTCTTCTAGGCTATGAAAACTGATGATTCCTACTCTACCATTTGCTGTTAGAAGTTTTGGCAGGGATGGAAGCAGCATTTCGATTTGGCCTAGTTCATCGTTGGTTGCAATCCGAAGAGCTTGAAAGGTGCGGGTTGCGGGGTGGGTTCGTTGCCACTTACCGCGATGCTCGTTTAGGATAACTTCGGCCAACTGCGCAGTTGATTGAAACGGGCGATGGTGGACAATCGCTTTAGCGATGCGCTGTGCAAAGCCTAAACGTTCTTCACCATACCTCGTAATAATCTGACGCAGCTCGTTCTCGGAGAGTCGATTTACTAGGTCGGCTGCAGTTTGACTGGCAGTTGGATCCATGCGCATATCGAGCGGTCCGTCTTTATTGAACGAAAAACCTCGCTCAGCCCTATCGAGCTGTGGTGACGACACCCCGAGATCCACAAGTATCATGTCGAATTGCCGTCCCTCTTTTGCCAACTGTTGTGCAGCTGTTACAAAATCAAGATGTAGCAATTTTGTTCCTTTTTTTGCTAGTGCGCCAAGCTCAGCTATCGCGTTCTCGTCGCGATCAACTAATACGGCACCAGAAGCATTATTCGTTCGTGCTAAAATTGCACTCGCATGTCCTCCGTACCCTGCCGTCAGGTCAAGATACGTCTCGCCTGATTGGGGTGCTAAGTACTTCAAAGATGCATCTAGCAGAACTGGAACGTGTAAAGCATGTAAATGTGGTGGATGTGCTTTAATACTCATTCCCCTCATTGTATCGCATTTGATACATGAGGGATTCAAGATCACCAAACTGGTAGCCTGGGAATGTTTGTTTTCGCAGGGTGTGTTTGTTTTTGTTTATAAGTTGTTTCCTGGAACGGGTGTAGTTTAGTAAGTATCCGCGTGGGATGCATACCGGTCCGTAGGAGGAAATTGAGAGACTTATGTGTGAGGTGGAGTTTTGGGAGGTGTGTTTTGAGGAAGGTTCGAGGCTTGTTTTCTGTGTTGCCCTTTCCACTTCCCACGCCACCAGATTGGTAATCTCGAGGTATTTTCTGTTCGTGTTGGTTTGTTAATGTACGTAAAAACGCCGGAAAAATATTCTTAGCTAGCTGAAATTCGCCAATAGGCACCTGCTCGAACAGCTACGATATCGCGTTCGATATGCGCGAAATCCAATAGGTGCTGCTCTAACGTGACGCGGCCTTGTTTTTGATCAAGCTCAGCCTGGGTCTTCCCCATTCGAAACTTGACGTTCAGGTCAGCCACGGCTTCATCAAGGATGCTACCGGTCAGTGCTGATTCAACTTGGCTTTCCCACACCTTTACAGAATAGAGATGTAAGTAATTGCCAAAACCACGAGTGATCACAACCCCGCTTGCAAGTTCATTTCGAAGCTCTGTCGGAATGGTTAACCGACGCTTGTCATCAAGCTTTCGTTCGAAATAATCCATCGCGTTAGTAGTTAAGGTTGTCTTCTCGCCGGCTTACCAGCGTTAGCGTTGATTATTTAAGGATACAGTGGTTGGTGTTTATTTTTGATGGGTGTTACCCACTTTTTTCCACTGAACCTATCATAATACCCACAGCTACCCACTTGCAAGTACTTTTTTGAGGTTTTTTACAGCATAAGCATATTATCCACAGTTTTGTGGATAACTATTGCTGCCGCCTCTTAGCGATCTAGGAAAAACTGCGCTAGCGCAGTGTCGTATTGGGAGGTCGTCTGGAGCGCCACCCACACACAGAGTATAAAAAGATTAACAAAAACCGATACAGTAAGGACGGCGTCCTTAAAGTCACGCTCAGTTTGCAGCACGGCGCTTGGGTCGCTGGCAGTAGAATTTTTGGTTTTTAAGCGTTTATATGACGGTTTTTGTATCTTTACCTTCATAATCCTATTTTAGCATAAGTATTATTTTTTGTCAACTAGCCTTTTCTCCTTAGCCTTGAATACCGGCAATCTCTTGCAAAGATGAACCTGATTCTAGATGATGTACGATAGTAATGATTGAAAGCGCGCCTCCTGAATCTTGCTGTGAATTATCTACAAGAATTCCCTTTATGAAGTCGGCACTTGGTTCAAGATTCTGTTTTTTATCATCAAGAATAACTATGCAAGAGGCTCTCAAGCCTTCTATTTTAGCAATCGATATTGGGATACCAACACCCCGCTGAGTAGTGACGTCCGTCCAGCTGCGAACGATCCAAGCAGCTTTCTTAGGTTCATCTGTCACAACGCCATGCAGCTGATCTGAGTTTCTGCCCAGAAGAGCTCTCACAATATCCAGCTTGAACGTTTGGTCTAGCTCATTTCCGTATGTCAAAATAGCGAACGGCACGTTTCTGGCCTCAAGCACATTGAGTAGCTGCGCCGTCCCAGCATACAGCAGCTCGTCAGGATCTAGTTCACCGTTTTGAGCAATCAATAAAATATCATTCATTACATCATTGAGTAGTACTTTTCCGCGAGTTCTTTCAATATGCTCCAACAGTGAAAATGAAGTGCCTGTTTGCTGCATGGTAAAATCAAGCTCATGCCTGGCCTGCTCAGGTGTGATTCCTCGTTTTTGAAGCTGTAAATAAACAAGGTTTACCCATGCATCAGTATTAAGCAATGTACGATCAAGGTCTATGATTACAAACGTTTCGACAAGCCGCGGTTCAGGTTTATACGATTTTGATATTGAATCTTTTGTCACTCTTGCACTACCTTTAAGAAAAATATACTCTCATCAGCTGACGGGCAACTGCATCCGCATCGTGACGGATCAACGTACGAGTTGAAGCAATTGGATCGGCAGCTGACGCCTTATACTGCTTGCTTGAAACAAATTCACCACCTATCGCTTCGTAATGTTTTGATTGTAAGTCGTCCATGTCATACTTCACCCAAAACTCACCTTCCTTAGCGTATTTATCCAGTAAGTCTTGTGAGGGTTCACTATTGCTATATAGCACATAATCAAGCTTGCACTTACCAAACCGCTCAATCTCTGTTGCAAAATCAGCTACCGTAAAATCTTCGGTCTGACCCTTCTTGGTAACAAGATTACAAACGTAGACTTTTTTAGCTTTTGTTTGATTCAAGGCTTCACTCATACCAGGCACTACCAAAGCTGGTGCCAACGAACCATACAAATTGCCAGGTGCAATAACCACTAGGTCTGCTCGCATAATCGCTTCACGTGCCGCGGGGTTTATCTCAGCATCAGGCGTTAGAATCATTTCTGGGCGTTTATTCAACCCAAAGTCAGTCTCAGTAATATTGAATTCGCCTTCGGTCACCGTGCCGTCAGTTTGTTTCATGACAAGATTAACCTTATCAAGCGTAACCGGATACACTTCACCCGTAATTTGCAATACTTCACCAGCTGTTTCAACGGCAGAGGCAAAACTTCCAGTCATTTTTTCAAGTGCCGTCAAAAATAAATTACCAAAGGCGTGACCTTCAAGCCTGCCCTCTTCAAATCTATAATTAAAAAGGTCGCGAATCCGCTCAGATTCACTTAAAGCAATGAGGCACTGACGCACATCACCAGGTGGCAATACACCAAGCTCATCACGTAGCACACCAGTTGAACCACCATTGTCAGCCATATTGACTAGCGCACTTACATGCTTTGTATAATACTTGAGCTGCGAAAGTAGCGTGAAGCTTCCAGTTCCACCACCTATGACTGCAATTTTGGCACCAATTCTATCCATGATCTCCTCTTACTTTCTTTAGGAACACACCATATCGCTTGGCACTCGGTCGTAGTGTCCGCTCCATTGTATCGTAATTTACAGCAATCAAACCAAAGCGTGGCCAACGGCCTTTATCCCACTCCACGTTATCGAGCAGACTCCAGTGTAGATATCCCCGTACATCTACACCAGCTGTAAGTACACGTTGTATCGCCGCCACTGATTGGGTTAGCCACCATTGTCGTTTTTTGTCACTTGCATCGGCACAGCCATTCTCAGTAATCATAATCGGCAACTTATACTTATGCCATAATCTCTCAAGAACATGTTCTAAATCACCAGGATGCATATCAAAGCCCATATCACTAACGTTAGTATCAGGATTATGAATTCTGTAGCCATATACCCGATCCGAAAAATAATAGTTCACTCCCAAAAAATCACACGATCGGCGAATTTTTTTTATAAAGTAATCATCCTGAAGATACTGAAGAATTGCAGCACTCATGATCGACAACTTAGCATCGTCGCCCGCGTAGACATAACAAGAGTTCTTAGCTACAGAAACCTTATAACGACGATTCATACCGTGAATCATTTTTGCAACTCTTTTGTGGGATACAGCTAAGTTATTAAGCACACGTATACCAAGTAATTTGCTCTGTTTCGCCGGTGGCCAACGACCTTCGAAATAACTCTCAGCCACATACACTTCGGGTTCATTTATCGTAATGACATAGGTTATATCTTGACCAAGTTCCTGAAGTATCTTTTCGGCAAATCGTTCAAAATATCTACTATTAGACCGCTTTTCAAATCCGCCTCTCTTAGTGAACCAAATGGGTAAGGTAAAATGAAACAGAGTAAGAATCGGCTCTATGTCATTTTTTCTAAGCTCGTTCACGTACGCCTTGTAATGATTAATCGCAGTTGCGTCCCACCTACCCTCATGAGGTTCTATTCGCGACCATTCCACACTAAAACGTAGCGCATTCATATTAAGTTTTTTCGCCAAAGCGATATCTTGTTTGTATTGACGAAAGTGACCAGACGCATCACCCGACACATAGTTTTGTGGATTTGTCGCTTCAGGTTTTATATCAGCCCAATTGCTGAGATCACCATATTGGTAGATAGCTTGGGCGGCTAATGATTTTGCGTTCTCAAGTTCCCAGACTGACCATTGGTTATGATTACCACCTTCGGTTTGATGTGCACTTATGGCAGCACCCCACAGAAAGCGTTTTGGAAATTTTACTTGGCTTGGCATACCTTATCTATTATACCGTGATATCTTCGCCGAAATGTTTTTGAAGCCGCATTACGATCGAACCTTCGTGCCGTCCTAGCAATTTGGATAGCTGGGCTGATGTTTTACCATTTTGAAATTCTTGCTTTAATAAGTCATCGTGTTGCGAAGTCCAAGGCCGATAAGCATTCGGATGAGTTTTACGCATTACTTCAATTTTTTCAGACCAACCACTCGATTTTTTACTGGGTTTGTCGAATTTCGTAACATCAACTGTAGCTTCAAGGTCTTTGAACTTCATAGAGTCGGCACGTGATTTATTGTGGAGTTGATCGTCAATGTCGTAGGCAGTTTCGCTAATCTGAAGTGCAGTTCGGTTAATTCCCTTAAGGTAAAGGCTGTCTAGGCTGCGCACACGACTGAGTGCTACATACCCCATACCAGGAACAAATGCCTTACGAAGATCAATCACGGCCGCGTCGAGTGTCATGCCTTGGCTTTTGTGAATCGTAATCGCCCAGGCAAGTCTTAGCGGAATCTGTGTAATTGAAGCTCGCTTTTTATCACCATCGCGCAGTTCCCACGTATCAGGCTGCATTGTCACCTCTTTACCATTAACGAACTCAACGATTGGATATTCTGTAGCTGGATCAAAATCGATTACCGTACCCAAGCTGCCATTAACATATTTCTTATCAAGACTGTTCTTGACCGCCATGACTAAGGCGCCCTTTTTGAGTCGTAATTCAGCCGGTGCTAGTACTGAACGTCCCAAATTCTCAACATAATTCTGACTACCTGTCGTGGTTTGGCTATACACTATTTCATCACCAGGTAGTCGCTCAAGCTTGGCCTGGTTTTCGCTATCAACATCAACATTCACCGTATGGAGTTCTGTATAGATAGTTCCTTCTGGCGGAAGTTTATCGGCTCGATTAAGCAGCGCCTCGGCATGTGAACGACGAATATCCTGAGCTCGCATTGCATCCAAAATACCACCTAATTTATCATCATTCTCTTGACGGTGTTGTTCCTCAAGGTAACAGACTACTGGATCAAGTTCTGCCCAGGCATTAGAGAACACTACGAACTTGCCCTCAATACTGTCCGCACGGTTAACTGGTGGTAACTGGAAAAAGTCACCGCTCATGATTACCTGGATGCCACCAAATGGCTTATCAGGCTCTCTTCGTACCAGCCGTGCAATTTGATCAATCATGTCAAATCTAAAATCATGCATCATCGAGATCTCATCGATTATTAAAATATCGGTCTCATCGATTATTTCACGGCGACTTTTACTCAAGTTATCAACGAAATGTATACCGATTTCGTCACGGATTCCGATGCCACTCCAAGCATGAATGGTACTTCCACCTAAATGGGACGCTGCCAGTCCAGTTGTCGCAGTCACGCTAACGTGCTTGCCCTCGTACTTTTTGAGCTTAATTAGCTGATTGAGTACAAAAGTTTTACCACTCCCAGCTGGGCCAGTTAAGAATACATTATGACCAGCAGCCATAATCGCTAATGCTAAGCTTTGCTTCATTACTACCAGTATACGGGGCAGCGCCAAAAAAGTCGAAAACCCCGCACCCATCCGGGAGCGGGGCTCGACCGTATGAGCACGGGGTATATCAGGCAGCGAAGAAACGTGCTTGATGGTGGACGACATGAACTCTCAGTCCACACTCCGACAGAATCTTTGCTGAAGAGTCATCCGCCCCAAGAATCGTGTCAATCTGTCGCTGAAGATCCTTGCATTTGCTCTCCTCCGACCGATCAAACACGTACCGGTTGCGCGAGAAAGTGTCTAGCAGGTCGAGCGCCTCTTTGCCCATCATCGGACGAGTTGCGCTCTGTCTAATCAGCGCACCTTTGAGAGTATAGCTACCTTCTTTGACTTCCTTCTCCGCAAGCTTCATCACCTCTCCGAAGCAGAAAAGAACAAGCGTACGCTTGAACTCCTCCTCACTTGGATAGACATCTTGTTTTGCCATGGTCTTCCACCTGTCAGGTTCACCGTTCGTCTCTTACGAAACAACGGCATTGATTCGCAAGCACTACTTAGATATAGCTTATTAAACCAGAGTATTGCGATTTCTCGAAGCATAAGTATTTATAGCACGTTTCTAGCATTTGTAGCTTCATTCTTGTCATGCTTGCGTCCAAGCCAGTTCTAGGCATATTATTTAAAGTTAATGAGCCGTGAAAGATTTTCTGCAAAGTCCGAAAATAAACTAGTGATTGATTTAACTCGCTTCTTATACGCCCGCGATCACCTTTTTGCATCAGGAGTTTCGCGGCGTTCAGAACAGCTTGTACGCCGCGAACTTCAAACCCCCACTGACGAAGACGACACATCTACTTACCTTCTGAGATTGAGGTGCTCAGCATTGCAGGTGAACGTAACATGCCTGTAAAGTTTGGTGATCGAAACCAACCAAGTGATTTTACTATTACACACAAGAAAACGGTGTTTATTGACGAAATACCTCCGCAAATTCGCCATTTACTGCCCCCTGAACTGCTTGCGGAATATGCAAGTGTCCATCCGGGTAGTCTTAACGAGGTGTACAAGACTGAATACGGTGTTATTATCGATCCCGAGGGACCCGTCTTCATTGGTCGAGACATAACCTATAGACTCCGTGATGTAGCGAAAGCAATACATAAGGTCAAAGAGTCTGGTAATCCAAAGAAAAGTCAGGTACGCATTACGGCTCCAGAAATGATTGATGACCAAGACCTACAGGCAAGGATTAATGCAGATTTCGATAAGTTACTTAGTGAACTTGGTACAGTTGAGCAGGATTGGATTGACGACGAGCTCCTATCGACACAGATAGCCCGTATTAACGCCATTATGAATAGTCTTGTGACCGGCAGGCCTGTCGCAAAGAGCGACTAAGAGCTAGTGACTAGCCGCGTGGTGGTTCACCTTCAGGCTCATCAAGCAACTTCTTGCTCTTAATTACATATCGTTTGCCAGTTAGTTCACTCGTTATGTAATCCTCATTAATCAGGTTCACAAACATGTCAAGATCTCGCCCGTCCATGATTATGATCGCCTGGTTATCATCGGTCATTAAATCAAGTTGCATTGTATCAGCGTAATCAACCGCTTGATCTTGTGTAATACCACCAACTTCCAGTTTTTGTAGCTTATTTACAACACCAGGCCTGTCACGCACCAAGGATTGTAAATCAAGTCCATCGGGTAGGCTTAGTTTGTATGTGTTAAGTATTTCTTCGACTTTTTTATCAGCAAGCAATTGTTTTTTATACTCGTACTGAAAGAGTTTTTCAAACTTGGTTTGGTTGAATACAAAAATATCACCATCAATAATCAACACCTGGTTATCACTTGGCAACTTCACACCAATCTCTGGTTCAAACGGAGCAAACGTACCACCACTCAACTGCCAGCTTACAGCTCCAGGCAATACATTACTTTGCTGCACCGCCTTAACAACGTAAAAATATTTACCGTCTGGTCGAGTTGCCTTTACTACGATACCTTTGACGCGTTTAAACTCGTGCTCGCTTTCTGAAAACTGCATAATGTCGCCACGCTCATGCTCAATTAAATGTATCAGTGTCTCTGCCCTGCCAACTTTTGCAAGATCAGTACGCAGTAACACGTTTTCTTCTGCCTCAGATAATTCAAAGTCACGTACACTCATGCCGGTGCCTGCCCCAAAAATAACAGTGCTTATTAGGTCAAAGACAAATAACGCCCTCGTCTGCGCTTCAAGTGCACTTGATACATTGATAGCATATGGGGTGTAGTTTTTATTAAATACAAAAAACTCAAACGTTAGCTCATTCTTTACGGCATCGGTTTGATTTGCCCACAAAAAAATATCAGTCGGTTCTGGTTGCTTTTCTTCTTCCACGGTTTTTCCTGTTAGCTAGTACTTACAGTATTGTAGCAGCATACGATAGCTACTGCACAGTCAAAGTTCCTGTGTAATCATCATGAATATGATCATGAAAACCAAAGGTGCCTTTGCCATTTGGCGTAAAGGTAGATGATTCACCAGGCGACAAAACACCCTCATTAAGCTCCGGATGGTCGCGATGGGTTGGGTGATCATCACTCGAAAACTGTAGATTCATTGAGGAGGCATTCTTAACAGTAACAGCTTCACCTGCTTTTGAAGTATATTCAGATTTGTCGAACCCGTCATTAGTAAACGTGATTACGGTACTGCCAACAGTACTTTTATTCGTATCACTTGTTTGAGTACTATCTGGGTTCGAGCTATTATCACTTTTAGAAGAATCCTTTTGGGTCGTAGATGTTTTTTGCTCGGTTGGCTGACTGGTTAACATATATGCCGCAACGCCGATCCCGATGCCTACAAGAATAACCGCTATTAGCACCCCTATTTTTGATGAATTATTATTTTGTTCCATTGCTTTCCTCCTTTGGCACATAAATTAACTTTGAATAAATAATCGAACCAGCCAATGTTAATCCGTAAAATACCCATAATGCCATAAACCAATCAAGCCTTAACTCATTACCAAGTCCAATCGCATGCACAAATATTACACCCATGCCTAAAATCTGTGCCGCATCAACATACTTCCACCATTTTTTACTACCAAAAAAACGCTTCAATTCATACGCTAGGAATATCAACAATCCAAATGTTCCCAACGCCAAAAAACCAAGTTGCGTCTGGTAGACATCCATATAGCTGAAAGGTGGCAAACCGTAACCATCCTTATAAAGTGCTAACCATAGTAAAGCAGGATGCAAAATTATAAGCCCAAGCACTAAGCCCATCGAAATATTCATATAAAGGTCTCTTTGATTAGCGCCCACACTGCTGTAACGCCTTAAAGCTCCCATCACAAAATGCGTCCACATAAGACCAAACGCGATTAAACCGAGTGGTGGAAAAATGTCATAAAGAGTTATTTTATTAAGAGTGACATTGCCAAGCCACGCAACGATTGGCAGCATGATCGCAGCTCCACCAATAAGCCATTCGATAAGCGTAATATGATTGCTCAAAAATTTCTTAACACTCATCCTTGGTAAAACCTCACTTGCTTCTACATGTAATTATAGCAAGCTTCGCAACTAACGTGACTGCAGCGCATCAAGCCCAACGCCCATTGCTGCAAGGACTCGCCAATCGCATTTTGCGTACGCTTCGTCGATCATAGATAGTGTATAGTGATCACGGAATAGAGTAGTCTTTTGGTATTTACCCACCTGTTCCCCTGTTGTGCTGTCTATGAATACAAAATGATATTTCAAGAATAGAACGATAATCTCTATGATATCGCCTACAAACGGAATCCAACCAGCAAAACGACGTAGCAAAGCAAGCGTTTGATTACTCTCTTTTACTTTAAACAGCTCGCTGCCATTAGCGTCCATAATCTTCCAGGTGCTGCTCACTAAGCTATCAACAAATTCTTTCTTAAACATCCCAATAAGCGCACCACTAGGATCTTCCACAAAATAGCGGCCATGAATATCCATCACTTTCTCTGCTCTAAAAGAAAATGATGTTGCAGTCTTTTGTTCGTCAGTGTAAAACGTTACTTTTTCTTTAAATGCGATTCGTTTTTGCTGTGCGAGTGCTACTAATCCGCCAGACTGACCTGCTTCCGTAACACCAAGAATCTTATATTTGTTCACAAAGGCAGTAATTTTTTGTTCAACGAAAAATCGTGGTTTCATACCGTTTATCTTACCAGTTTATAGATTTTTAAGGAAATATATTGCTTTTATTTAAATTATGTGTTATTATATTTTTCAAGCTTAATCTATTGTCGACATCGGAGCAAATCGGAGGATAGTAATGCCCCAGAAGAAGACCCGCAAGGACAAGATCAAGCCCAAGAAGGCTGGCCCCGCCGCCGCCCACGGTGGCAACAACATCGTGAACATCGAGCCCGACCTGAGCAGGTTCGGCGACACCTACGGTGGGCGTCGCCCGTCCAAGAAGGGTCGATCGCCGTTCAAGCCGCGAACGCAGCCCGTCGCCGGCACCGGCAACAGCCACCGCCGGAGCACGCAGCCCATGCGGGCGCGCTAGCTCCACCCCGCCCCTTTCGGGCGCTTCATTGTTCCATCGAACAGAGCGCCACAGAAAGGGGCGCTCTTTATTTGTGCAGTTTTTATATATCCTGAATCAATTTCAGCTCGTACTCACCAAAGCCATTTTGTAGATAGAATCTAATGGCTTTGGTGTTTTGAGCAGTAGCTGCAACTGTAATTTTATCGACACGATTCCGTTTCGCCCACTGCTTAAACTCATTAATCAGCGTCGTACCAATACCTTGGCTTCGATAATCTTTAGTCACACACATATTATCGAGTTCTGCGCGTATACCGATATATGCAGAATGAGGCTTTTTTATTACACCATTCAAATATCCGACTATCTTGCCGTTATCCTCAGCCAACACGCTCAGTTTGTCTTCATCAACGATACAAGCTTTAAAGTAACTCTCACCCGTTGATTCATATGGCCAATTAACGTTCATGTCGCCATGAAGTGCATTATCGCTGACGAATAGTTCATGGTTCAGATCTTGAATCACCTGCAAATCAGCAAGAGTTGCTCTGCGTATAACGAACCGTTGACTAAGCAGATTCACTTAGTCCCTCAAAAATATAATCTAACATCGGGTGGTATGTCCCCTCGTCTCGCATCTCTTTAATATCTGTATCTACATCTTCACCAAGCTTCACCCATTGCCGTGAAGATTTCTTTGAACCTGTAGTGTAAATGCTCACCAATCTATTATCCAGAAGTATGCGTAAAGAATGTCGCAGAGCTGCACCATCCACTCTTATACCAGTATCAGAAACAATAAGCTCAGGTAATTTTTGTCTATCGATAGGCAACCTGCCGTGGTCGTTTGTCATATAAGTCAGAATTTTATCGGCTATCAATTTTGAATCTACTATAGTCGCTGCTTCTAGTTTCTGCGCTTCTTCTATTAGCATTAACTCAGTTGTAGTTTCAGAAACTCTATCTGTACCACTACTACCAATAGTAACTTCTGGAATTACAATTCCTAAATGTGGCGTCCCCTCAACTATTCCACGAAATAGGGTTGGAATAGGCTGCATGGCTGCACGCGCCAGCTCTTGCTGCTTATGCCATATCCTGGCAATAACCTCATCAAAATACTCGGCTCGCCGTTTGGGATCGTATGGTAATTGAACAGAATTTGCCAGTAATATGTCTTCGAGTTCTTGGTGCGTGTAAATCGTGTTAAGCCAACTTATGGTAATAGCACGACGAATAATTGCTTCAATTTCATTCGGATCTACTATAAGCTCTTCGTCGTCGCTTACTTCGCTATAAGTATGCTCAATTCTCTCGCCAAACTTTACAACCTGCATCAGCAAACTCCCTATTGTGCGGCAATTATAGCAACCAATGCCTTTGCAAACAACACGTGGCGCGTAGCAGCATAGGCTGCAGTTAGGACTAGTGACTCAATCAAATGCAGTTACGCTTGCAATTGCCCTAGGCGCAGCTATACTTTTAGCATGGCTTACAGACACTCCATGCATCAAACATACGACCACGTTGTAACTCAGCATACAGAAGAAACAACTACGCCGAGTGGCCTCATTATTTCGCGTCACATAGGTCTAATAAGCATAGGTATGCAAAAAGCGCATCAAGTTGGTGAGTTATTTATTGCAAGTAAAGCGCCAGAAATTGACACCTCAGGTTTTCTACACAATCCTACAAATAGCTTTGATACCCAAACCATGGAAGAGGCCGTGGAACCAATAGCCGGCAAAGTAGTTGAGCTTGGTACTGTAGCTTCTGTGGGGATGGTGTTCTTTCCTCCTGATAATAATCCAGAGCGTGTCAGCAAGGCTGACAGGGAGCTTATTGGTAAATTCAATGCCGTGCTTATGCTTGCGATAGCCAAGAAATCGGCTAAAGAGCCTAGTGAAGCACTTAGTATTGGCGACTACCTCTAGGTCTTTACGAGTCTCTCTAATTGTTCTATCTAACTACTTCAGTGTCTGATGTCTTAAAGTTCTTCATGATATACTTCCCAAACTTAAAGTAAATAAACAAGACTGCTAGTGCATCTGCAATAAGAATATATAGTGGAAATGCAACATGCTTAAAGTTCCACTGATCAATTATTGCGAGCGCGATGAGCGCCGCAATCATGCCCTACTACCTCCAGGTATCTGGATTAAACCCTATACCATCTCTCCTCGCCCTACAGTCACCTCTTCAAATACAGTATCTTGCTTGGTTACTGAATTAATCATGCCGGTAGCAACCTTTTTCGGATCGTTAAAGGTATCGTATTCATCTGGTCTTTGAGTGTCCCAGAATGGTGTACGCATACCACCAGGCATAAATAATGCAACTCTTGCGTTTGTCTCTAGACGTTCAGCTTCCAACCCAAGACTGCGAGCAAAACCGACCTGAGCATGTTTAGTGCCTGCGTACACAGCCTCATCAACACGAGCTTTCTGTCCAGTCGTTGAACTAACAACAGCGAGAGTTCCACTGTCTTGTTCAAGTAATTTCTTCCACACAAACTGAACTAGCGGTAAAGCACCAGCAAAATTAACTACAGCCATGTTACGCGGATCATGTTGTTCAGAAAAATCTCCATTATAACCAAGACCAGATACCCACCAAAAACTTTCAAGTGCTTGACCTCCCAGTTTTTTATCAAGAATATCGATACACTCAAATACACTCCGCTCGCTGCCAAGATCGATAGCAATCCCGTCCCCATTCTTGGCTGCATCATATGAACTACCAAGGACTAGCGTGTCCTGTCCATTCTCACGAAGTTGTACACTAATTTCCTTACCAAGACCACTCGTCCCGCCAAGTATGATGTTCGTCATCAAATTAAATCCTTGATACCCACGCGCTGCTGCTCAGTCGTATCACGATCACGAATCGTTACCGTATCGTCTTCAAGTGTGTCAAAATCAATCACTACACAGTACGGTGTACCGATCTCGTCTTGGCGGCGGTAGCGTTTACCGATATTGCCATTATCATCCCACATCACGTTGCCTTGCTTTTTCTTGAGCGCAGCGTAGACTTCGCGCGCTTTTTCTACTAGCTCAGGCTTATTCTTAAGCAGTGGTGACACAGCATATTTAACAGGTGCAAGATGTTCAGGCAGCGCCAAGAATACTCGCTTTTCGCCGTTTTGTTCATCTTCGCGGTACGCACTCACTAGCACTGCCATTAGTGCACGCTCAACACCGAAGGATGGTTCAATCACATGCGGTACAAATTTTTCGTTGGTACCCTTGATTGCATACTCCATTGACTTGCCACTTTCACGCTGAATATTAGCTAAGTCAAAATCGGTACGGTACGCTAAACCCATCAACTCTTCGCGTCCGATTGGATAGTCAAATTCAAAATCGATCGTACGCTTAGAATAATGTGCCCTGTCGTCTTCTGGAACCTCTAGTTCATGCACTGAATCGGCCGGCAAACCCAGCGCCTTGAACCACTCTTTACACTTAGCTACCCAGTGTTCAAAGCTTTCTTGCCATTTATCTGGCGCAACAAAGTATTCAATCTCCATTTGTTCAAACTCACGACTACGAAACACAAAATCACGCGGACTGATTTCGTTACGAAATGCCTTGCCCTGCTGAGCAATACCAAAAGGTAAGTCTGGATAAAAACTATCAACAACGTTTTTATAGTTTGTAAAGATACCTTGGGCGGTTTCTGGGCGAAGATAGCTAATTGATGACTCATCAGCAACTGGGCCAACATTCGTCTTAAACATCATATTAAACTGCTTTGGCTCTGACCACGATTTTTGACCACACTTTGAGCAGCTCACTTTTTCGTTCAAAAAATCCACAACGTCAAGTTGAGCATCTTCACCCAAATACTCAGTGATGATGATATCTTTTGGATCGTCGGGCGTAGCAGTAATAAGTTTTGCATCTATTACTTCGTCAAGTTCACCGAGCTCATTTCTATAATCCCAAGCTTTGTCCAAATTATCCTTAATCAGATGATCCGCCCTGTACCTCGACCCACATGACAAACAAGCGATAAGTGGATCCGTGAACGTATCTACGTGCCCACTCGCCTGCCATACTTTTTGATTCATCAGGATCGCGGCGTCGACACCATACATATCATCGCGGTCTTCCACGAACATTTTCCACCATAAGTTCATAATGTTGCGCTTCAATGCCACACCCAGCGGACCATAATCCCAGGTACCACTTAAGCCGCCATACACTTCACTACCTTGGTAAATAAAACCACGCCGTTTGGCTAGGCTTACAATATCTTCAAGTTTTACATCACTCATTACGGCTCCGTTCATTCATAGTCATATTCTTAGCAAATTTTAGAAAAACAAAACTACAGGCCAAAGCCTCGTCCACGCACGCTACCGATGAAACGGTGATATTTCATGCTTTCAGTATAGCAGCAAGTTCCAAAGAGTTCTATCTTCAGTGAATTTTCAGCAAGATATTGCATAATATATTAGTTCGCACATCTACAAGAAAACGAGGTCAGCTCCATTGAGCACAGAAATGTACGTACGAAAGCTTGTTAAGAAAAGCCAACACCTGATGAACGTTGGCAAGCCCAAGCAGGCGCTCAACGTGCTGATATACGCTCTGGCAGCTACCCAAGACGTCGATCGGCAGACCGAGGGCGCCAGCCTGTTGCCACGCATATACCATCGCATCGCACAGGCGGAAGCCATGACAGGCAACATCAGTGCCTCTCTCAAAGTATTCGCGCTTGCCGAGGAATCATTCGATACGACGAATGTGATCGGCCGCAGTAGAGTATTGCGTGACCATGGCTTGATCGTTTGGGAGCATATCGACGAAACAGAAGGCAAACGTCTGATTGAGCTCGCGCTTCAAGCCCTGCGCAACCCAACCAAAACGAATGGGCGATGGGAGCTGGAGTATCTGGTAACAGAGGGATTCTTGGCGCGATTGATCGCTGGCGAACAACCCACGAAGGCACTAGAGGTCTTCCTGCGAGTTGATGCGTACGTTCACGGCGGCTCTAAGTGGATATATGAGCTTGATAATCTTGAGCAACTCATACCGCTTCTTCCCCGTAGCAAGCGACCGCTCTACCTGCTGCGCGCTAGCCTGCTGGCAAGCAAAATGGTGGTGACTGACGAGGCAACTCATGTCAAAAACGCGCTTAGGCATCATGACATGCTGTCGGCACCGCTTGGTTGCGTAGCTAGAATTTCCGTGAGACTGCCTCGGTCGATCCTTAACCGAGCTTTCGCCATGCTCTAAGCGGCGTGCGAACACTGCGTTGGCCGTACCCTTTACCCATGGGTACGGCCAACGCAAACACAACCTTAGCGCAGTCTAATGAGCAACAGCTTGCCGAGCAACCCACGCTACATCACTAATTAACTCTTGAACGCCTTTTACGTGAGCAGCAACTTTTGGAGCTTGAGCGCTTAAAAGCCGAAGCAATTTAATATGGTCACTTGTTAGGTGGCCGTTTTGATTAGGCACAAAACCATGATCAGCCGACGAAAATGCATATACAGTTTCTTGTCGCAGTCGAGTACCTTCAATATCCGTCTCGAGGTTTAGACCGACTCCCAACAAAATTGCAAGCTGCAGCCAAAACCAAGCCTCAATGAGGCGTATATCAATCTGTACGTCATTAAGTGATAGGAAAGTTTGCTCTAATAAATCAAAAAAAGCCGGTTCTTCAACCGTATTAGCCGCCCTAGTAATCTGCTTAATGGCTTCGTAACCAAATTGTAAGTGATCATAATCAGTCAGTATATTGCCATAGAACTCGTCCAATCGAGCTGCCGTTACGATTCCAAGTTCACCTCTGCCTGCACCAACCGTAATATCGCACTTTGCGAACAGCTCAATTCCACCCGCTAAGCGACTCTTCTCTTTACGTACAGCCTTTGCCATAGCGCTTACAATGCCATGCTCAGGCGTAAGGAATTGCACAATCCTATCAGTTTCACCGTAATTAGTGCGGCGCAGCACAATGGCCTTGGTGCGAATTGACTTCATTCAATTACTCCACGAATGGCTGCTGCTATGTCATCGGGTTGCATACTTGCCTTGTCTAGGATCCGCTTCACCCCATAACTCGCCACATCATCAAGCGCGATTTGGTCTGCCAGATTTGTTGCAAGTACTACTGGAATCGCTGCTAAATCACTGTGAGATTTAAGCTCGTGAAGCAGTGCCAGAGCAGTTGTACCCGTTAGCAAGACATCAAGCAGAATAGCTTGCGGTTTAGCATCGTCAATAATATCTATAGCACTCAGGGCATGCGAGGCATGATACACTACGTAGCCTGCTCGTCGTAAAACACGCATATAATACTCCGCTAGCCAGGCATCATCTTCAATTACTACAATTCGCTCATTCATAGGAGTGCTAATTGGCGAGACACCGGTAATTCAACATAAAAAGACGCACCATCTTGATGACGAATCGCACCAATATGCCCATTCATATGACGAGCAAACTCATGAGCAATATAGAGCCCCAAGCCACTACTCTGTGGCCTTTGATGAACCGGTTGACCTTCGTGGAGTGTATGCGTGAGTTTGCGCCAATGGTCAAGTGGCATATGCGGACCATAATCTCGCACACTCAGCCGAACAGCAGAGCGCTCGTTGAGTAACTGCGCCTGTAATTCAACCATCCCATCAACACCAGTGTAGTGCAATGCATTATCAGCAAAGTTTAATAATATCCTTCTTAGTAAATCCCGATTGGCTATCACCGGAGGCAAATGACGAATTCGACGCACATTTAGTGCTCGTCCGTGCGCTCTATAAAGTCCACCAAGCTCGAATTTTACATCGCGAGCAACATCAAGTGGATTCACCGGACTTAGCTCAAACAGAGACTGTTGTGATTGGGTTCTGGTTAGATCACTCGTCAGACGTAGGGCTTTTTCACTAATATGACGCAGTTGTTCAACCACACGCAGGCGTTCACTTGCAGTAAGCGTATCGTCAGTCAATTCAATCGAGAGCTGACGCATCAATACAAGAGGCGACTTAAGCTCGTGGGCAGCAATTCCAAGCGTAGAGATACGGCTTGTAACCCCACCCCCCTCTTGCTGATTCCCGCTCAGACTCATTACATCTAGTGTAGCAGGAGCTTACGTAAAAGTCTGTATATTAACCGCCGCTTGAAGTGACTTATTCAACAAAGTCGATGGTTTTAATAAGCGTTTCAAAATCTGGCTTAAAGGTATCTGCATCAGTACGAATAATCGCCGTTTTATCACGAATTTTATAGATGACAGCCGCACCACGTACATCTTTAGAAAAACTACCATCAAGACGAGTACCCGTTTGATTCTTCACCTTAGTCGGCGATGATGTAAGATCACCCTTTTTTACACGCGATTGAAAGTCATCCAAAATATCCTGATAACTTGTATTAACAATCGCCACTCGCACAGCATAACGAGATGTAGCAACATTGGTCGGTGGAACATTGCCAGGATTCAGGTATGCTTCATACCCGTTACCAGAGGATGTGCCGTCATTTGCAACATATACGCTCCATGTTTTTGGATACTTAAAACTGAGTGTTCCATAATCACTTGGACCTGCAAAGCTTTTATATGGTTCCTTTTCCCGCTGTGCAAACTTATTTTCAAGTTCATCGGCTTGCTTCTTTTCAGCCGTAGCGACTGCACGATCAACCTTTGCATCCACATTATCGCGTTGGTCAACGTAATTCATAAACGCCCAAATTGACAGGCCAGCAAATGCTACCGTAAAGAACGCAAGTCCAATGATTACGAATATTGATGAGTTGCCTCGCTGCAAGCGTGATGAATGTACCATGCCCTGAATTATACCGTAAGCTTATTGTGCCTGCAAAGGTGAAATTATATACATAAAGTGTGCATCAAGCTTTTTTGATACCGTAATATCAGGTAGCTTAAAGCCGTAACTGATCACAACCAGGTCGTGTGATAGTCGAGATGCTTCTGTCTGCACTAAACGAACAATTTTTTTAATGTCACGCGACTCACCAAAAACATACACCACACTCGTTTCATTTGGAAATCTTGCCTTCCATACATTAGCCTGCTTTACACTTACCTTTTCATCGCGACGCGATAAAAATTTACTAATCAATACTAGCAGTGGATTAATCTCGTAGCCTACCGCTCGTGCTCCGCACTCAGAAGCTACCCTAAGAACAATCCCGTCGCCAGATCCTATATCAACAAGCACGTCGTTGCCGGATAGCTTATAAAGCTTGGTAAACGCTCTGCGTAATTCTTTGGATTTACTCGGTACGTAAGGTGCACCAAAGAACACCACGAACCCGAGCAAAGCCACAAATACAGCCACAATCGCAAAAAATAGGTTCATACCTCTTCAAAAGATTCTTTTAACTGGGTAACCGTATTCTTCATTGTTGTTAAATCATGTTCAATCTCATGTGCGAGCTTAGACGCTTCTTCAAATTTTTTCGTAGCTGCTTCAAGTGAAAAATCATCACTCTCAAACCATTCAGCCAATTGGCGTAACTTAGTCATTTTCTCTTCAATTGAACTATTTTTGTCTGACATTTTTCACCTCCGCTTCAATTACGTCATTATTTCGTTCTATCTCGATCACTGCACCAACCTGAATCTCTCCCCTGACGAGTGCGTAGCCCCGCTCTAGAACAGTCTGTGGATTATACTGACGCAGCAATCGCTGCATTGCACTAACTTCATCCTGGTAACTTCTCAGATATTCCATAAGCCTACGCTCACTCGTGGTCACTATATCTTGAACCTCACGTTCATGATCACTTATTTTAGTTCCGATCGTTGGTATGATTTGCCGAACCACTCCCCAAGCCCTTTCAATCAGTTCGCGCCTATTAGGAACAAGTTGTTCTGCTGCATTACTCGGCGTTGCCGCTCTAACATCGGCCGCCAAATCCGCAAGCGTCACATCAATCTCGTGACCCACACCTACCAATGTTGGAATGCGGCTTGAAGCAATCGCTCGCACTAACGCCTCATCGTTAAAAGCAGCCAAATCGTCTGCATCTCCACCACCCCTTACTAATACAATCACTTCAGGTGGCTCGCCAGACTGGTTGAAGTATTCGATGGCTCGCACAATCTGACCAGGTGCGTGAATTCCTTGTACTAAGGTGTGAGCGACATCAACCCTCATGCCACCCCACCGATCGTTAAGAATCTTCACAAAATCGACATATCCCGCAGCCTGAGTGCTACTAATCAAGCCTATGTGTTTAGGAATCTTAGGCAGAACTCGCTTCCTAGCCTCGTCAAACAAGCCCTCAGCATGAAGCTTTTGCTTGAGAAGCTCAAATCCTCGTTTTATACTACCTTCACCAACCGGTTGAACAGACTGAATACTGACGCTAAAGCCCCACTTATCACTAAGTCGTGGTCTGCCAAGAACTGCTATCATCATACCGTCCTCAAGTGGTGCTCTTACCTGGTAAATAGATCCAAAAAAATCTACCGAGCTAGTCTCATCTTTTAATTTAAACCGCACCCACTTGTCGGCTCGTATCGAAAATCCCGACACTTCCCCAACAATCACCACGTTCGGCAGCGCATATTCAAACGTCTGATTAACAAGCGCTACAAAATCACTAACGCTTAGTTTTAGGCTTGTTGTTTCCATATGTACCTAAGGCATTTTGATAAAAGAAATACCCAGCAACAATAGTTGTTACAAGAATAATTACACGCGTAAGTACAATACCAGCAATCGCCGTGCCCGATGCAATACCTGCCGTTGCCAAAAACGCTACCATAATCGCCTCGTAAGCACCGGCACCCCCAGGAGTAACTACTATAAATCCTGCCACGCTAGCCAGCACATAGGCAATCAACAATGGCGCTGGATTAACCGGCGTGCCAAGTGCCCAAAATGTAACAGCAAACAGCATAGCCTCGGCTGCCGTAAAAGCAATTGCCCATAATATTGGTCCAGTCAGCACTCTGTAGTCTTTACGCAGACTTACATAATCATCGTGAATATCTTCAAAAAACTCATAAATCTTTTCTTCACGAATTATCTTACGCTTGCGACCTTTTGTCAGTCTACGAACAACTCTATTCACTACATTTGAAGACCAATCAGCAAACTTGCGCATACGAGCGCGACTACTCACTAAATAGACTAATGCAATAGTACTTAGAATCATAAATGTCACGGCTACCGAACTCACTAGAATTGTCCAACGGTTGATGTTGCCATCAAGAGTCACCACTAGAACTGATAGCGCTATCAGTATAATTGCGGCGATAAAGCCTGAGATATAACGCACAGCCTGTGCCGAAGCAGCCTTACCGGCGCTTACATCAAGCTTGCCTAGTCGCCACGTCATATATGAAATACCGCTTACACCACCAGAAGGCAGCGTGTGATTAACGAAGTTAAGTTCGAGCGCCATTCGCACTCGCTGCCACCAGCGTGTTGGCTTAATCGTACCTTGTACCATTAAAAAACTAAACATTATTTCACTTGCAGCAAAGTAAGCAAATAGCTGCAAAGGAATAAGAAGTGCTAGCACTAATAAATTCACTTTCTCAAGCAGCTCCCAAGCCTTTAGAAGCTCATGCCTAGAAAAAAACAATACCAGCACAACAAGCCCAAGCGTTACCCAGCTAATAATTTTCTTAACCGACATACTGTCTTTCATTATACGGCGTGAAGCCAAGACTGTATACTAGACTAGGTGAGTATTATTGCAATCTTAGGACGCCAACCAGAACTTAGCCTTGCTGAACTTGAGCAGCGGTTTGGTAGTGATTCGGTGTATACATTTAGTGATATAGCCGGTTTAGTGGAAACAGAGGCATTCGATATACAAACACTCGGCGGCACCGTTAAAGCAGGCAAAGTGATTGCAGAGCTTGATAAGGCAGATTGGCCGCGCTTATCACGCGACATCGTACAGCGCTATAGCAAGGAACTACGTGGCGAAGGTAAATTAACCCTTGGTATTAGTGTATACGGCAAGACAATCGCCGCGCGTGACATACAGCGCACTGGCCTGGCCCTTAAACAAGCACTTAAAAAGAACGGTCGCTCGGTTCGCCTGATTCCTAATGACGGTACCGCCCTATCAACTGCAACGTCACACCATAATAAACTTGGACTGGCATCAAATAAGCTTGAAATTATGATCGTATACGGTCGCTCAAGTGTTATCATCGCCGAAAGCACTGGTACCCAGAATATAAGCGCACTTGCCGCGCGTGACCAAGGCCGCCCAAAACGTGATGCATTCGTAGGCATGTTACCTCCAAAGTTAGCACTTATGATGATTAACCTGTCCGGAATCACTATCGAACAACAGCAGAGCCGCTCGGTTGTTTCAGCTGAAGATAATAAAGGCGAAGTGCAACCCGAGGAGCTTGCTCCACGGAGTGAAGCGCTATCTTCAGATGAACACAACCGAAAAGGCGACCAAAACAGACACACACTCCTTGATCCATTCTGCGGAACCGGAGTCGTGTTGCAAGAAGCTGCGCTACTTGGTTTTAATGTTTACGGCAGTGATTTGGCCGAAAAAATGGTAGATTACTCACAGCAAAACCTTGATTGGTTAGCAGCCAAGCATACAATCGGTACAGTAAAAATTGAACCAGGCGATGCAATCGAACACACATGGCAGCCGCCTATCGATGCCATAGTAGCCGAAACCTATCTTGGCCAGCCGTTCAGCGCTCCGCCCGCTCCTGATAAGCTCGATAAAGTAAAGCGTATCGTCGATCACATAACTTCTAAATTTCTGGAAAATCTGGCAAGCCAAATCGATTCAGGTACACTCATTTGCTTGGCAGTTCCAGCTTGGCGCGATGTCCGTGGCAACTTCACTCATCTAAGTACAATTAAAAACCTCGAATCACTTGGCTACGAATGGCAAACTCTTAAAAACGTTGACGTCAAAAACCTCATCTACTACCGTGAAGATCAAGTGGTAGGCCGCAAGTTACTATTATTAGTTAAAAACTAGCTACAAACTAACCGTTGATTCCTGCTGACCATCGCTAGACATACACTTCTCACCCACATACGCTTTCTTGATATCCGGCGTATTATACTGCGAACAGAGTAAAATATTCTGCGTTCCTACAAAGAAATGCCACAGCGTATCAGGCGTTTGGTAAAACAATCCTGCAAAGCCGCCTACTGCACTATATTCAGCGCCGCTTATAGCAATCTCAGCTCGACTATACCCTGCTACACTGCTCTTCGTAACTGTGGGAGTCGAAAACGACATCGTAGCAATATCTTGCTTAGACTCACTGGCATAGGCCTGAGCAAAAAGGTTGGCTTTTTTGGCGACTGACTGATACACAGATATATCCGCACAACCAAGCGTAACTTCATACTTATTAGCATCAACACCTGATGTATTAAGTGGCGTGAAGCCACTCACCAAGCACGCCACATTCTTGGTTTTGTAATCAGCCGCAAAGTTGGCATCATCCGAGGATTCTTGATACACGGTTTCAGTGAAGCCTTTCTGTTTGAGTCGTGTCCGCAACAACGCGCGCTGTGTATCTACCTGCTGTTTACTACCAACGACTTTTGTACCATATGAATTTTTTTCTCTATAAATATTCACATAGAACCCATAGCCATCGGGTTTTATTTTTGGAGTAGTCGCATCGATGACGTCCTCGCCACCTACAGACAACTTAAGATCTTTCACTAATCCGGCTGCTGTTAGAGTAGTATCGGCCTTAGGTTTGGCGGTATCTTTACGCTGTGCAGTCGTGTCAGCGTCACGATCAGAAATCTTCACTGGCTGGACTAAGTAGTACACAAGCACACCCATCCCAACTATTAAAGCCACTATGGCAATAATCAGAGCGATAAGTCGCTTTTTCAGGCTAGAAGAAGCTTTAGGAGTTGGTAAACCTTCAATCGAAGTTGCCATATTATCTGGTGCAGTACTGTCATTAGCAAGATGGCGCAATACGTCCTGCTCTTCAGAAACACCTTCATTAACGGGCTGCTTGACTGGTTTTTCTTCTGGGCTCATGGCACACCTCCCTCGTTTCTGATTGCAGTATATGCTAATGCTTCTATTTTTGCCACAACAACACTCTTAGGGCTTGCAAAAAATGCCTAACTCTAGTACAATTTACTAGATTGTTTAATAAAACTTAAGGAGAAGCTATGTCACACGTCAAAGCTGGTGGCTCAAGCAAAAACATCCACAATAACGCCGGTGCCCGCTTGGGTGTTAAGCGTTTTGGTGGCCAAACTGTCCGTACCGGTGAAGTACTTGTACGTCAAACTGGTAGCACCAAAGTTGCAGGCCCTGGTACATTCATGAGCCGTAACTTCACTATCCACGCCGCAAAAGACGGTGTAGTAACATTTGCCAAGGTTAAGACTCGTCGTTTTACCGGCAAGACAGCTCCACGTACACAGATTTCTGTACAATAAATTAAGCTTGGTAACCTTAACTACTAAATACACCCTCTAGAGGGTGTATTTAGTAGTTTGTACCTACGCCAGTACTACTCACTACTTTATCGCAGCAACCATACTTTTTATCTTTTGCAATCCTGAACGTGCATTGTGATGATATTCGGAGCGCTGGTTGTTGCCCGCAGCACTCACTTCATGGCATAAGTCAATAACTTTGCCAAGGTATTCAACCATATCAGGATGTAAGCCTTTAAGTTGTCGAACTGTTTCGACTGACTGAGCTATCTTATTCGAAAGAACTGCCGGATCTATGTATCCCGCCCGCTCAATAGCAAAATCAATTTCACCTAGAACGGCTGCTTGCTTAGCCCAGAACGTATCGTGTAGCTCCTGCTCAAGCGTCTTAGGACTAGCCTCAGGTCTATCTTCAGGGGGCAACTGTTCGGATTGTTTGTTCCAATCGGGAACCTTTATAAGTCCGTTGTTGTCAAATTCAAGAACCGTTTGTTTCGCCTCTTCTGAAACGGGGGCAACTCCTCCACGTATTGCAGCCAATCGGGCAAGAGCAGCACCCATATGGACACGTGCCTCTTCCTTGATGGCTTCTAATCTCTCACGGCTAAATGCTTTGTCAGGATAGCCAACACTACCATCGGGACCCTTTTCAAGACTCACACCTTTCATAACCACCATTTCGGTGCCATCTTCGTTAAAATAACGACCATATTCGTACATTGCAGTCACACTACCATCGGAGCGCGGAATTTTAAACAGTGTTCGCACGCTGTCATCAGACTGGATTAATTCAGGATTACCACGGGTAGGCTTATCTGATTTTACGTGATCGAGTGGTGGCTTAAACTGATTCATGGTATTTTTTGTTTTTATTGATATCCTAATGAATATAATAGCAAATATGCGTCATTTTGTCAATATACTTCCATTCAAGATTCCACGTAATTATGCGCATACGTTGGTATGATCTTGCCAATATACGGCATGTAGATTTCTTCTCGACCAAAAGTTGAAGCCTGACGATCCATTGCTAATCGCATAGCATCAAGCGTTGTAGAAAAACCGTAGTCAACAGAGCTATGCGAACCGGTTGGAACTGCCTGATGACCATGTACATTTTTAACTGCGGGCGTACTGAAGTATGCTATTACTTTCGGTTTTTCAGGCATAGGTTGGCCATAAAAATCTAAGGTCTTGTCAAGCGAATTTATGCCATCAATAATCTGATCCTCACGCGCAACTAGCAGATTAACTTCCACGGGTATTTCCGCTTTGCTACGATTGAGCATCTGGCAAACATGCGCTAAATCCTGTGAAATCAAACTACCAGAGGCCGACCAGTCATCGGCGATCAGGATCTTGGTTGACTCTGTTAAGCTATTTGCTGCGTCACCAATAGTCAAAACCTCTGCACGCTCAGCACTCTCAGGGTCGTTTGCACTAATAGCCCTATGTAAATCATTGGCCACTTGCCACTGGGAACTATACTTCCTATTCTGCTGTACGGCTATGACGAGCCTTCTTGTTTCATCTTCAGCCAACCACTCGGCATGACGAGATGCTAAACCGTCAACTGCCTCATTATATTCCTCGTGTGTCATAAAATGGATCGACTGAACAAAGCTATCAATATCCTCATGAAGCTCGCGCTCCCACTTTTCAAGGTCATCTACATTTATTTTACGAAAGTCCGTACAAAAATCTAACAAGTCATCAACCAGTTCTTTTTCACTTACGTCACGCCGTGCAGAGCCATTTCTTAAGCCTTTTGCTTCGCTAAAAACACGAATATCCGGTAACGTTGATAATCTATCGTAGATATCTTCAAGGCTCGGCATAGGCCCGCTGATGACTTCTATTCGCTCAGGGGTGTGTATTTGTTTTTCGTGGTCATCTACGTAAAGATGCTTCATAAAATTATTATAACAAAAAAGCTATATAAAGTCAATACCGCTGTTATTACTAAGAGGTCTAGCTTTTGGGCTGCTGGGCTTGAGATATCATACCAAGATGATGTTTTACTCGCTCAACGACGTCGCCGATAACTACTTGTGACTTAACAAGGTAGTCATCCACGCCAAGACTCTCGGCACGTTCTTTATCTTTGGGCTGACTAAGTGCCGTAAGCATGATGACACGAATATTAGTAGTTTCGGGTGTGTTACGCAGAATATCCAATACATCGAATCCGCTAATCTTAGGCATCATAGCATCGAGTAATATCAAGTCTGGCTTAAAATCAATTGCAGCAGAAAGCGCATCTTCCCCATTATTCACCGCCCTCACTTCAAATCCTTCAAGTTCTAAACGTGATTGATATACGCCAGAAAGAGCTGTGTCGTCCTCGACTAGTAAGATTCGTTTCTTTGCTTCCATATGCACCCTATTCTAGCGTTATTTTACTATTAGCACAACCGTTATTGGCTAACGACCTGAATTGCTTTCTCAAGCTGCGGGTCGCGACCAGCGTCTAGATCTGCTTGCGTCAATCCCACTGTTATATCGGGTGTAATACCTTTTCCATTCACATTTGCATCACCTGGTGTATACCAACGCTTAATAGTAACTTTCAACATCGTATCGTCAGTAAGTGGTATTAGTTCCTGCACACTACCCTTGCCATACGTTTTTTCGCCCACAATTGTAGCAACCTTGTAGTATTTAAGCGCAGCCGTCACGATCTCGGTAGCGCTGGCTGAACTACCGTTAACGATGACTGCTGTCTTCACACCCTTAAGTGTGTTTTGACCCTCGCTCATCAGCCTATCGGTTCCACCCTTATTGGCTCGAACACTGACCACTACTTGGTTATCAAGCCACATACCCGCGACGCCTGGAGCCGCGTCAAGATAGCCTCCACCATTGCCGCGCATATCGACTACTAGCTTCTTCATACCTTTGTTTTTTAGATCATCAACGGTTTTTCGCACTAGACTAACTGTCTCTTCATCAAATCTATTGACCGTCATGATTCCCACATCGCCACGCAACTCGCTTGAGACGCTTGGATTATTAATGGTATCGCGTGTGATCGTAAATTCCTTTGTTTCGCCGGCACGCTTTATGACGAGCTTAACGCTAGTACCTTTTTGCCCACGTATAGCTTGGACTGCTTTGTCTGCAGCCCAGCCATTTGCGGATTCGTCATTCACCGCAATAATCACATCACCAGCATGCAGACCTGCCTTTTCGGCTGGGTTATTAGCAAGCGCTCGCAAAATGGTTGGCTGGCCACTGCGAATACCAATCTCGGCACCAATGCCGGCACCAATATCACCGGACAATTCATTATTAAAATCAGCAGCTTCTTTTTTGCTAAAGTACATCGTATACGGATCACCAGTAGCGGCCACCATACCGTGTTTAGCTCCATCTATTCCCCACCGACGGCAGCATCACCGCCGCGTCATCCCTGCTCATTTCCGGGCAATGGGACCAGTTGGTTTATGCCGTCCGACAGGACATCACCTATAA
>JALRBJ010000004.1:28028-51576 GCA_023257815.1 Candidatus Saccharimonadia bacterium
GCGCCTTATCATCAATCTTACCGTTGTAATGGGTCTTAAGGGTCTGATACACATCCTGTAGCGAACTGTCGTTGAGCTTTGTTGCCGCTGATTCAGTCTTTACACCCACAACTGGACCAATAAAGGCGTAGATCTCTTCCGAGCGGGTGCCAGCAACGAAACCTATCAGCAGCACGATAGGTATGAGCGCCGCCAGATATACGCCAGATAGTTCTACCTTTTTATCCATTAGCACTAAGTATAGCGCACCTCCAAAGAAGTGCGCTATTGTAGTTTTAACCTTAAGCTCTAGTAATAGATGAAACGATCGTATGTTGACTGGTGAACACGAACGCGCGAGAAGTTACCCCAACCACCGCCATAGTTGGCGTTGTACTGACTTACGGTGATGAATCCACTTGCGTCAGGATCAGTCTCTACCCAAACAACATGTCCATATGCACCGGCCGAGATAACACCTACTGAGTTGGCTCGTGCAGTTGAACCCTGTGGTCGGCCAGAGAGTGAATACGGGAACTGATTAGCATTACCTAGGTTAGTTGGAATCACGCCGGTACGTTGACCAATCTTCCAGGCAGCGTAACTTGCACACTGTCTACAGCCGTAACCCCAGCCATCACCACCATTACCATCAGCACCGCCAGTTGAGAACATACCCATCATTGGACAGTTGCCACCATTCCATGGATACCCGCCGTCACTTCCACCAACGAAGCTTACGCCACCGTTGCGTGAGCTTGCGGCACGGATAGCAGCTTGCTGAGCTGCCATGACAGACTGTTGTTCAGCTTGGGTCTTATTCCTTAATTGCTGATAAGCAGCTTCTTGACCACGGGTTTCATTTACAAGTTGTTGCTGGGCAGCTCGCTTTTGATCAAGTGCTTCGCGAGCACGCTTTTGATTACCTAGTAGCTCTTCGGTTTGTAATTTTTGTTTTTCAAGCTGAGCTTTTAGCTTCTTAATATTCTCGATCGTTGACTTCAGCTCATCTTGCATAGCTGATTGATAGGTTTGCTTATCAACATAATCAGAGATATTTTTTGAACTGGCGAGCATTTCAAGAGGCGAAATCTTACCTTCAATTGAAAGATCAGCGATGACTTCACCAAGAGCATCACGATTATCACTAATTTGCTTCTCGGTCTTTTTGATATCAGCGATCGTCTTGTCGTACTGTGCCTGTGTTAAATCAATTTGCGTTTGAATTTGCGAAATTTCATTATTAATACCATCAAGCTGACGCTGCAATGTGTCGGCCTGGGCACCAATCGCCTGAGCCTGAGCTTGGTACTGGTCTATTTGACGCTGCAAAGCAGCAATACGTGAATCGTAATCATCAGCCTTAACCTGCTGCGTAATAGCAAGTGGAGTCGCTACAGCCATAGCAAACGCAATTACAGAAAGACCCAAGCGGGTTCTAAGTGATTTGGATGATGGTGTGGTGGACCGTAATTTCATCAATTACCACTGTAGCATAAGCACTATGCCATGTCAACGCCCCTACCATATACATCAAAATCAGATCTTTAGATAACGACGTGTTGCAAGAAGCGATGATACGATGCCGATGATTGCACCGAGCAGTATCATACCTAGTAGCACAGGTCCAAGGTATAGCAGTACAAAGTCAAGTGTTGGCTGGATAGCTACCTGGTAGCTCAGTAGCTTATCTTTTACAGAGAATAGTCCGGCGATACCAAGACCGGTCGCTATAAGTGCCGCTATGAAACCATATACAACTGCTTCTACGATGAATGGGCCACGAATAAAGCTCTTATCAGCGCCAATTAATTTCATCATTTCGATTTCGTCTTTACGGTTAAAGATAGCCATACGAATAGTATTAAAGATAATGAGCGACGATATGCCTATAAATACGATGCTCCCGATAATTCCTACCCTATCGGCAAACTGAACCCAACGACCAATGTTTTCTATAGCGGTGCGACGCTCACCTTCGAATGAAGGTTTACGACGCGAATCGATATTCTCTTTTATGGCTTTATTCGTTTCAACGAACTTACGAAGCTCGGACGTATTATTAATATCAGTTAGTTTTACTCTGAATGTGCCAGGGTTACGGTTCGTTGCTTCGTTTAGGGCGTTAAGTGTGTCTGGATCTTCATCATTCGCAATCGCAAAATTTTTACGGGCTTCTTCTGGCGAGATATAATCTACCGATCTAACGGTTTTAAGACCCTCAAGACCGTCTTGTATCTGTTGAACTGCCTTTGAGCTAATATCGGTATTTACATAAATCGACATATCTACGTTGTCGCGAATTACATCAACAGAGCTCACTAGTGTGCTGCGCGCAACCATGGTGACGAACACAATAAGTAGCGTAATAGTCATTACGGCAGTTGCAGCGATAGTCAACCAGGCGTTGCGCGAAAAATTATTCACGCCGTAACGACACATCCGGACAAACGTAATCCATTCTCGACGCTTGCGTTTACTCTGCGCAAACTGCTTTGATGTCATCTTTTTACCAGCCATTATTGTCTATAACTCCCCTGCGCTTGATCGCTTGTGATCTTGCCATGCTCCAGTGTTACAACTCGTCGTTTTAACTTATTAACGATTTCGACATTGTGGGTCGTAAGTAACACAGTTGTGCCGTATCGATTAATTTTTTCAAGTAAGCGCACGATATCCCAGCTGTGTTTGGGATCAAGATTACCAGTTGGCTCATCGGCAATCAGAATTTTTGGCTGCCTAACGACCGCACGAGCAATTGCAACACGCTGACGCTCACCACCACTAAGTTGATGCGGAAATGATTTTTCTTTGCCACTTAAGCCAACCAGTTCAATCACCTTAGGAACAGTAGTCTTAATCTCGCGGTTGGTCATGCCAGCAATTTCAAGTGCAAAGGCAATATTCTCGAATACGGTACGTTGCGGTAATAATTTAAAATCCTGAAACACCACACCGATTTTGCGGCGTAGCAACGGAATATGCTTGTCTTTGAGTGTATCGTAGTCAATACCTCCAACCACGATTTTACCGCTAGTTGGCTTTTCTTCGCGGGTAAGAAGCTTCAGGAGTGTAGACTTTCCTGCACCAGAAGTACCAACCAAAATTACAAATTCCTTCGGTTCAACGTGCAAGCTTATACGCTGCAGTGCTGGCGTGGTGTTTTTGCCATATGTTTTTGTTACCCTATCAAGCAAGATCATTTACGGCTATTATAGCATATCCGTTATACGTCGAAGCTTCAGCCACGGTGCGTTTCCGAATTCTCTTCGAGGTAGTGTGTCATAAAATTATCCAACTTACCATCTAACACACTTTTGGCATCCTTATCTTCATATTTAGTACGTGTGTCTTTTACCAACGTGTACGGATGCAAGACGTAGTTACGGATTTGACTGCCCCAATTAGCAGACTCACCTGCTTGAAGATCTGATAGTTTGTCCGCGTGTTGTTCAAGCTTCAATTGAGCAAGCTTTGAACGCAGTAGCTTGAGCGCTGTTTCTTTGTTTTGAAGCTGCGATCGCTCATTCTGAATCGCTACCACGGTATTTGTCGGTAGATGCGTTATACGCACAGCAGAGTCAGTAGTATTCACACTCTGTCCCCCGTGGCCACCAGCGCGATACACGTCAACTTTCAAATCTTTTTCATCCAATTCTACTTCTTCTGGTGCATCGATTTGTGGCAATACTTCTACAAGTGCAAAGCTGGTCTGGCGCAAGTTGTCACTATTAAATGGACTTAGTCGGACGAGCCGATGCACACCATGCTCACTTCGAAGCTTACCGTAGGCATGTACTCCACTAGCTTCTATGACACTGGTTTTAATCCCTGCTTCTTCGCCGGTACTCCTTTCAATATTTTTTGTTTCTATACCTGCTTTTTCTGCCCAGCGAAGATACATGCGCTCCAGCATCTCTGCCCAATCTTGGGCATCAGTCCCACCTACACCAGCAGTTATACGTAGAATTGCATTGTGATCGTCGAATTCACCAGCAAAAAGTAAATCTTTTTTACGAGTAATTAATTCTGTTTCCAGCGCAGTTAACTGCATTTCGAATTCGCTCGCTAACGAGTCGTCACCAAGCTCTATTAACTCTTTGAGATCCCGTACTTGCGCACGCAAAACCTGCCATGGTTCAATAACTGCCTTTACGTTAGCCGTTCGCTTACTTACTTCTTGTGCATGAGTGGGATTATTCCAAATCTCTGGTTCAGCTAGTTGAAGCTCTAAGTTTCTAAGCTCTTCTGCCTTTTCATCAATCATCAATCGTTCATAAGCCGTATCAATTTCTCGTTTTAGCTCATCAACACGTTTTTCCAAAGGTTGCATATGGTCTAATTGTATCATCAGCCAGGAAAATACTCCGTGCGCAGAGTATTTATTTCCTTTTTAGACACCTCCACAGAAAAAACGTGTAGGAACTCCAAAGCGTCAGGTAGCCGAATACCAAGCAAGTGACCATCCACGCAGCAAGCATCAGTCCTGAGGCAACAGCAATGCGAGTTGGCCAGATGAATACAGCCGGTGCAACAAGCAGTAACGGCGAAGATACAAGTGCGATCCAAGCAAGTGCACCGCACGTATTCACGGCCAATCTGTTGATTGGTTGCAGCTTATCGAGTGCCTTACCAACCCATTTACTCTCGGATGATTCTTTGTATGTACGACTCATAGCCCGTATGCTCATACCATACATGGCCTCCTCCTCTTCCTTCGTAAGGGCGCACGGAGTAAGGCATATTATACTGAATTTACGCAAAATATAAAGAATTATTATCCATTGCATCCTAACAACGGGTATACTAGTACATACTATGCGTATTGGCGTGTTTGATTCTGGTATAGGTGGTCAGGCGGTTGCCCGTGATCTACAAAAAGCATTTCCGGCTGCAGAGATGCTGATAGTTGATGATCATGAACATGTGCCCTATGGTACTCGTGATTCCGAAGAAATACTAGAGCTCACAGTAGCAGCAATCCAGCCACTATTGAATAAAAAGTGTGATGTAATTGTTATCGCCTGCAACACGGCTACGTCCGTAGCAATTGAGACATTGCGAAAAACATACCCTGCTCAAAAATTCATTGGTCTTGAACCGATGGTAAAGCCAGCACCCGCCCAGTCAAAAAGTGGTGTTATAGCAGTCTATGCAACACCAGCAACTCTTAAAAGTGAACGTTATAACCATGCGAAACAGTTATACGCCAAAAACGTAAAGATAGTTGAGCCAGATTGTTCCGATTGGGCTACGCTTATAGAAGATAACAAGATTGATCGTTCACATATCGCCGCCGTAGCTAAGCAGTGTATCGACGCCAGCGCTGATGTGGTGATATTAGGATGCACACACTATCACTGGATCAAGGAAGAAATTAAGCAGGCACTAAATGGCAAAGCAATTGTGCTTGAACCTACTGATGCAATCGTCGCAAGAGTACGCGAGCTACTTCATCTATAAAGTGGTAACGGCTTCGATAAATTGATCACCCCGATCAGCGTAACTATCAAACATGTCATAACTAGCTGCTGCGGGGCTAAGGATTACTATCTCGCCCGACCGTGCCACCTCATATGCAGTTGAAACAATTTTTTGCATAGTGCCCTGCGCCAATTCACAAATAACACCAAGTTGACTACACAGTTCAGTGATCTCTGCGCCAAGCTGACCAACTGCAATAACCTTAGTATTCGTTCTTTCGCACAGTTTAATCAATTCAGCGTAGTCAGCACCTTTATCGCTACCACCAAGAATAATAATCTTAGGTTCACTAAAGGAATTGATTGCAGCAATTGCCGAACCTGGTGTCGTTGCAATACTGTCATCGTAAAATTTTATACCATTTACCTCACGTACAAATTTAAGACGATGAGGCAAGCCTTCAAATGTGGCTAGGCCAGCCCTAATGCTCTCGTCATCCTGCACATATTCACGCACTGCTGCAATCGCTGCCGAGGCATTTTCTTCATTATGTTTTCCGGGAAGCTTTAGGCTATCAACAAACTCGTTAATAGCAAATGGATATCCAATTTTATTAGCGGCCGAGCCCGTTGCTATTTGAATCGACAACTCATTATTACGATTAAAAATAATTATGTCATTGGTAGTTTGATATTTCACAATGTTCGCTTTGGCGGCAACATAATCATCCATACTATCATGCACATCCAAATGATCCGGTTCGATGCCGAGCACTACCGCAATATGTGGGGATTTTTTAATATCCCACAGTTGAAAACTGCTAAGCTCATACACAACTATATCCTCAGGCCGAATTTTTGATAATTCTTCTAATGCCGGATTACCGATATTACCCACCAAATGAACAGTCTTGCCAGCCGCACGTAAGATACTTGCAATTAAACTGCTGGTTGTTCCCTTGCCTTTTGTACCCGTAACACCGATGATTGGCGCTGGGCACTTAGCAAAGAACTCGTTTGTGGCGGACCAAACTTTATCACCATATGGCAGTTTTTTAGGATTGATACTCGGTGAACGAACAATCAGATCAAAATTCGCCAATTTACCTAACACACCTCCCCCAAGAACTGTGCTGACACCAAGAGGAAGGTCATTAACTTGGTCACGTTCATCAACAATAGTCAGCTGATTGCCATCACGATTCCAATATTCATAACTGGCCTTTCCCTCTAGACCATAGCCAACGATTGCGATATTCATAGTTATATATTTACGCTTCTTTAAATAACTGTTCAAGTTTTTCGCTTAAGCTCACGACTTCTTCTTTTTCTTCGCTCGTGACCGCCGCAAGCACCCACGTATTTGCATCCATAAATAGTTTTGCAGTATCGATCATTCGTTCACATGTCACCGCCCTAATGGCATCTGGCACTTTTTCATAATTCTTTACAACACCGTCCGCAAAGTAGCGGTTAGTGTAAAATCCCGATATCTGGCTTACCGTCTGAGCTCCCATTTGGTAGCGCCCCAGCGCATAACTCTTGGCAGCCTCTAGCTCTTTTTCTGTTATTTTCCCACCTATAACAGCCTGGACTTCACGCACGATTATATCGAATAATCGATCCGCGGTATCGTGATTTACTTGACCGCCAAAGTCCCAACTTGAGTCGTAGAATCCAGCCGAAGTATCCGAAAAGATTCCATACGCTAATCCTTTTGCTCGCGCTGCACCGTAAATACGCGAGTGCATTGTACCCGTAAGGATATGATCCAGACAGTTCATAGCTTCAAGTTCATCATCACTGAGCTCACGAGGAACCATCAGCGACAAGCCAAACGTGATATTTGACGCTTCTTTACGACGGATAATTGTTGGATTTCCGCTTGATAGCTCATCACGGGGAACGTCAAATCGCTCACCCTTCTCAAGCTCCCACGCCTCAAGCATACGAATAATTTCTTTGCGGCGACCGTGGAGCTTACCTGCAATTACAAAGCGCATATTCTGAGCTGTGTGAGTACGATTATAATGCTCTTTGATATCTTTTAGTGAGACGTTATTTATGGTTTGAAGACGTTGCCAATACGTAAGGATCTCTTCACCAAGCAGCTGCTGAATCTTTGGCCAAAGTACACGACTATGATTATTCAAATAGCCAGTCAGCTCGCTGCGAACATTGCCCTTTTCTGCTTCTAGTTCTTGGTTGTTAAAGCGTGGCTGACAAATTGCAACCTGCTGCAAACGAAGAATCCTATCCCATTCAAAATCAGCACAATCAGCCACATATACCATCGATAAATCAGAAGTAAATGCATTATGGTAGGCACCGTTCTTCGTAAACTCCGCTTCATATTCATGCTCACTCTTAAACTGAGCATTCGCACCAAACGCCATGTGTTCCATTAGATGAGCTGTTTCGTAAATATCTTTGTGTTTTACATATCGATTGCCTGCCCTAAATTGAAACTGAAAACTCATTACGGTGGCACCTGGTACGTCAACAAATAGCCCACGCGCTCCATTCTTTAATCGTATCTCTTGAGTTGTATGTTTCACCGTTTGTCCGTCTTCCTGCCCACGTAGTTATTCGTTATGTTTTTATTGCGTATGCTTATTAGTGTCGAGCTTTTTTCTTGTTCTGACGCTGAGCTTTTTTCTTTTTACGCGCAACGTTCTTGGTACGATTTGCTTCAGTTGCAGATTTTACTTTTGTAACTTTAAAGTCATCATCACGATTGTCTTCGCCACCACCAAGCTCATTCACACCACGCTCTACTGACTGTTCGGCAAGTCGTGTTAGCTCCGTGTTATGCTCATCTGATGCTGATGCAATTGCATCATGTTTATGAACATGCATGATTGCACGTAGAACCTCTTCACGAAGAGTTGTCTGTAAACCATCAAACAGCTTTTGAGATTCACTACGATACTCCACCAGTGGATCACGCTGTCCGACACTGCGCCAATGAATACCATCACGTAAATGTTGCATGTTCTCCAGATGTTGCATCCACAGAGTGTCGAGTACTTGAATGTAAACATCACGTTCAACTTTACGAAGCGTATCGCTGTCAATTTCTTTTTCTTTTTTAGCATAAACCTGCTCAGCAAGCTTGATAGCTGCTTCTGTTCGCGCACGATCTTTTTTGATCTCGCCGACCTCTTTAAGCTTAGCTTCACTTACAGGGAAGACTGAGCTGAATTCATCATAAAACTTAGGATTATTCTTTGCAGGTAGCAACGTAAGGCTTGCGACCATCTCTTTGATTAATCGCTCAATCTCAGGCTTAATAGTATCACCCTCTAGAATCTTACGGCGCATTACATAAACAACGCGTCGGTGGCGATTAATAACATTATCGTACTGCACTACGTTTTTACGAGTATCAAAGTGGTAGCCCTCAACACGCTTTTGAGCTGCTTCAAGTGTTTTAGATACCGCTTTGTTCTGAATCGCCATCTCTTCATCAACACCAAGTCGCTCCATAAGTCCAGCAATTCGCTCACCTTGGAAGATTCGCATCAGATCATCTTCAGTACTAACAAAGAATTGAGTCTCACCAGGATCACCCTGACGCCCACCACGACCACGCAGCTGATTATCGATTCGACGTGATTCATGTCGCTCACTCCCGATTACAACTAATCCACCAAGTTCTTTAACACCTTTACCAAGCTTAATATCAGTGCCACGACCGGCGATGTTGGTTGCTAAGGTAATTGCACCTTTTTCACCTGCTTTGGCGATAATGGCAGCCTCACGCTCGTTATTCTTAGCGTTCAGGATTTCGTATGGAATCTTCTCTTTTTTAAGATATTCAGCAATCAATTCGTTCTTAGCGATTGAAGCGGAACCAACCAACACCGGACGGCCAGCCTTATGATGATCTTTAATGGAATCTGCCACAGCTTTAAGTTTGCCTTTTTCGGTCTTAAAGATTAGATCCTCCTTGTCGTCACGAACCACTGGACAGTTTGGTGGAATTTGAACTACATCAAGACTATAGATCTGCTGGAATTCCTCTGCCTCGGTAAAAGCCGTTCCGGTCATGCCGCTTAATTTGTTATAAAGGCGGAAATAATTTTGGAACGAAATAGTTGCTAATGTCATACTCTCAGACAGTACGGCCACGTTTTCCTTGGCTTCAATTGCCTGATGTAAGCCCTCGTTGTAGCGCCGACCCTGCATTAAACGACCCGTATGTTCATCAACGATGATAACTTCGCCCTGGTTAGTAACAACATAATCCTTGTCGCGTTTGAATAACGTTTCAGCCTTTAAAGCCTGATCCATGTGGTATACGGTACGTACATACTCGGGAGTGAACAAGTTCTTTATACCGAGCATTTTCTGAACCTTATCAACCCCACCGTCACTTAGCGAGACACTACGGCGCTTCTCATCTAGAATGTAGTCATCCTCAGCTAACTTGGCAGCAACTTTAGCAAACTGATAGTAACTGTCTGGATTTTCGGCAGCCGGTGCGCTAATGATTAATGGCGTACGTGCCTCATCAATCAAAATAGAGTCAACTTCGTCAACAATCGCAAAGTTGAGCTCGCGTTGACGTAGTAGCTCAACGTCGTCAACCATGTTATCTCGTAGATAATCAAAACCGAACTCATTATTTGTTCCATAGGTGACATCGGCTGCATATGCTTCTTTGCGTGTTACTGGCCTAAGTTTGCGCATACGAGGATCATCGTGATCTTGATTGTCGTGTTTAGGGTCGTATATGAAACTAGCATCATTGATGATCGCACCCGTGCTCATACCAAGGAAGTGAAACAACTCACCATTCCAACCTGCATCACGCTGTGCCAAGTAATCGTTGACTGTCACGATATGAACACCCTTGCCTTCGAGTGCATTCAAATACGCAGCTAAAGTCGCCATCAGTGTCTTACCTTCACCAGTCTTCATTTCGGCTACATTTCCGCCGTGTAATGCCATACCACCAATAAGCTGCACGTCAAAATGACGCATACCAAGTACACGATCACTGGCTTCGCGTACTAAAGCAAATGCATCTGGCAAAATGTCATCAAGCGTTGTGGCTTTTTTAGCAAGCTGATTCTTCAATAGCTCAGTTTGCTTAGCTAAGTCAGCCTTTTTCATCTTCTTGTATTTATCTTCAAGTGCGTTAATAGAAGCTACTTTCTTTTGTAGCCCCTTAACAATGCGCTTCTGTGGATCCCCAAATACTTTAGTTAAAACAGATTGCCGTGTAATCTTTGGCATATTCCCCTCTTGCCTCTCTTGCAGTAACAGTTCAAAATCTAAACACTATTATACCCTTAAATCTCTATCTATAAAACCCGTAACTACTGGTAATTCACACTAATAAAAAATCTCTATACGTAGCAAGCATAGAGATTTTAAATCCTAAGCCACTAAACTCATACTTCGCGAGCATAGCTCCGCTTAAACTTTGACAGCACAGCTCTAGTCTTGCCAGTATGACCAAGGTGTAGATCTTTATATTTTTTAAGCTGATTTGATATTTTTGCTTCTACAATATCAACAGCGGCCAGCATATTAACCGTTGAGTCTTTAGCAGCCAATTGCTTATCTGGAACATGTAAAATCACTTCGGCCTCGTATTTATTGCCGTGATCACGGTTAACTTCTTTAAGCCTTACTTCTGCACTTACACTTTTACGCGCATGCCGCGGCAGGAATCTATCAAGCCGTCCAATCTTCCTACGCACATACTTTTTCGTTGTGTCGTCGATGTCATATTTAACACCGCTTATGGCGATTGATTGGATCATAGGTACCCTCCTTGTTTGTTAGGACGAATGGTACTTCCTATTATAGCACTTCGCGGCCAGCCAGGTATGGCCGTAAGACTTCTGGTACAATCACATTACCTTCTGCTGTTTGGAAGTTTTCAATAATACCAACTAATGGGCGCTGACTAAATGCCGTGGCATCGTTTGTATGTGCTAAAACAATCGACCCATCGGTTTTTCGAACTCGTGTTCTCATTGCTCTTGTTTGATAGTCACCTATGTAGTCGGCTGTGTGCGTTTCGCGATAAGTATTCTGTGAAGGTACCCACACCTCAATATCAACACCTTTAGCATTCGGCCTACCAATATCTGCTGTACACTTTTCAAGTACATGATATGGTAAACCAAGCTGTTGCATCAGATATTCTTGAATGGCTACAAGAAACAGATGTTCGTCGTACGATGTTTCGGCATTTGTGAAGGATTCCATTTCGAGTTTATTGAACTGATGCAGTCTAAATATACCTTCCGTATCCTTGCCATACGTTCCAGCCTCACGACGGAATGCAGTTGTATAACCAACATAGCGAATCGGTAGCGAATCCTCATGCAGTATTTCGTCTAAATAGATCGGAGCAATTGTGTGCTCGGCACTTGCGTTAAGCCACAGATCCTCATCTTCAATCTTGTAAGTTTGTTCTTGACGGTTAAGGCGTCCAGTTGCTTCAAACACCGCTTGTTTCGCGACAGCCGGTGGCAAGATTGGCGTAAATGGTTTCGAACTAAGCTTCAAACTATTCTTATCGATGATCTCTTTTAAGATTGTTTCACTAGTTAGTATTTCGGTCGCAAAGCGCCAAAGAGCCATTTCAAGAAGCACTAAATCACCCATTGTATACACAAAACGGCTACCGGCAATCTTTGCTCCACGTTCTTTATCTAACCAGCCCTTAGCTTCAGCAATCTCAGCATGATTTTTTGGCCGAAAATCAAAGCTTGGCTTCTCACCCCAAACACGGATTTCAACATTGTCGTTTTCTGATGAACCAATTGGGACTTCATCGAGTGGCATATTTGGTACAGTTTTGAGCAACTCAATAAACTCGCGCTCAGTGCTTGTTAAATAACCTTCTCGTTCTGAAAGCTCAACTTTAATCTGCTTTCCTTCGTCAATCAAAGCTTGATCGGGCTTGCCGCTTTTCATCTTAGCAGCATTTGCATTACGCTTTTCGCGTAGTTCGTCAACCTGTTGCTGCAGTGTCCGACGATCATCATCAAGCTTTAATAAATCATTGATTGATACATCGTAGCCCTTACTAAGAGCTGCTTTTTGCACTTTTTCAGGATTATCTCTAATAAATCGGATATCTAACATTTCATGAGCTATTATACAGTACTATTACTCTGTTCGGAGTGCTTCGATCGGATCTAGTTTACTTGCTTTTCGAGCCGGCAAGATTCCAGCAACAACTGATACTAACATTAAGCCAACTATCACAATAACTACAGAGAGTGGCTCAACAATAAGTAATTTTGTTTTACCAAGCGACAGCGCCTCACTAATAACCGGATTACCTATTACCGATACGAAGGCTGCGAAACCTGAACCAATTGCACCACCTAAGAATCCAATCCATGCTGCCTCTATTTTGAACAAACGCCCAACATCCCGCCTACGCATACCAAGTGCCTTCATAAGACCAATCTGTTGCGTACGCTCTAGCACCGAAATATACTGCGTATTAACAATGCCGAAAATGCTCGTGAGAACTGCTAAGGCACCGAAGCCAAGCAGAATCCCCTGCAAGACATTGATGAACTGGAAGATAAAGCCCATCAAGTCTTCTGCCGTCTGAGCATCAAAACCTTTATCAGTTAATTGTTGCTTGAGAGTCTTCACATTTGACTCGTCTTTCGCAAGCACGGTTGCAGCAATGAAAGAATTTTCAAGCGGCGTGCCGGTATTGGCGAACTTATACATATCCGCAACTTTATCGTTTTGAACTTGTAGGCCACCCGAACCAGTTAAGGCTGATAATGCCGACTTTTTAGTAACACCAGTAATAGTCAGAGGATAGGTCTTCGTTTCGCCAAGCGGCGTAGCGATTACAACGTCGACCACCTGACCAACGGCTTTTTGAGGAGATGCAAACCCAAGTGCCTTGGCATAGGCATCAGTTAATATAACTCCATCTGCCTGACCCTTAGGGCCGGCACCAGCTGCGTATTCTTGCTTAACCGTTCCAAGATATGCTTCAACACCGACGGTATATTTCTTTTCGCCAGGCCGTGTTACATATTTGGCGCTAACATTATAAACAGGTGTAACGCTCTGAACGTTGCCAAGCTCTTTCATAGCATTGATGTCTTTTTGCTGGAAAGTTTTTAGCGAAAATCCACCGCCATAATTTATAGTTGGTGCTTCGCTATATTCTTTAGGTGCACTTGGGTCACCCTGCTGTTCTTGTTTTGGCTGAACGTAAAGCTCACGTGGGTTAGTATTTGTGTTTACAATATCAGCTGCATATTGCTTGCCACCTGCACCCGCTGCGAGACTGAGTGTAATCGTAAACGCCCCAACACCAATTGCCAAACTGGTTAAAAGCGTACGTGCTTTTGCCTGTCGCAAACTACGTCCTGCACGACGAACTGTATCTCGAAGTTTCATTATTGCACCTTCTTTACTTGGATTGGTTTCGGGGTTTTCACCACAGCCTTATCACCTTTTATACTACTTACTTGACCATCACGAATATGGATCTGAACGTCACACTTAGCGGCTAGGTCTGGATCGTGTGTCACGATAATCAGCGTAACGCCATTGTTCTTATTGTATCCGAATAGCAATTCTTCAATCTTCTCACCAGTTGCACTATCGAGATTTCCCGTTGGCTCATCCGCAAAAATAATCTGTGGCTCATTCACGATCGCCCTGGCAATCACTAATCTCTGTTTTTGCCCACCACTCAAGTCTTTGGCTTTATTTCTGGCCTTTTCGCTCAGATCAACCGCCTCCAGTGCTGCGGTAATTTTGGCCTTACGAGCACGCTTGCTTACCTTGGCAATCTCTAGCGGCAAACTTACGTTATCACTAACTGTTTCTGTAGCTTGTAAGAAAAAACTCTGAAAAATAAATCCGATCTTTTGTGCCCGAAACTTATCGACATCTTTTTGCTTCAGTTCTAGAATATTCTGACCATCAATAATTACCTGACCAGTTTGCGGTCGATCCAGCCCGCTCATGGCATGCATGAGTGTGCTCTTACCACTACCACTTTTACCAATAATAGCTACACTAGCTCCATCTTCAATTGTGAAGTTTATATCCTTAAGTGCGGTGAAGGCATTTTTCTTATGCCCATATGTTTTACTGACATTCGAAACTTCGATCATTTATACTACCCCGTTATCTCTACGCCGCGCCAAAAAGCTACGTAGTTAGAAAAGTCTTTTTTTACTAATTGAATTGATCCATCTTTCGGCTCAGGATAATACCAAGCGGCATCTTCATTAACCTTGCTATCTACGACGACATCATAGTAGCTTGCCGTACCCTTCCAAACACATTCTGTATGCAAATCGCTATTTTTGAAAAACTCTTTTTTAACAGCACTTGGCGGAAAATACCAATTACTCTCAATCTTTATCAGATCAGCTTGATCAGCTTCAGCAATTACCGAACCATTCCAACTTGCTTTTATGACACTACCTCCCCTTATTCAAAACTATTTTTATTATAGCGAAAGTCCTTAACGGCCGCCACCGCCACCGCCACCGCCTCCTCCGCCAGATGAACCGCCCCCGCTTGAACCACCGGTTGAGCTACTAGCTGACGTATAAGATGACGCGGTTGAAAAACCACTGATCGCACTACTAAAACTTGCGGCGTTAAACGCAGCAGAACTACCACTGTACCAGTCGGGTTGTGTGCTAATAGATTCATAATACTTACCAAGCTGGTTATTCCATTCTTTTTCTTGGCCAAACAAGATAGCATAAGGCAATACTTTTTCATATAGTTTAACCAGCTGCTTTGGATCTTTCGCATCCAAGATTCCAACTTTCTCAGCGCCTTCGGGACTTTGCAAAAGCTTGAGTCGTTCGGTTTCAGCAACCTTTATATACATTTTCAAACCCTCAAGATAGCGATACAACGTCAGGCCTTTATCGGTCAGAGGATACAGTGTGTACGCCATAGCGAGCGTTAATCCTGCCGCAACTATACCCACCGGATTAAGCGTGAATATTGAGAGTAGCAATACAATAGCAGCCGCTTTCTTGAACCATACAACTTTTGGTTGATCCCGCTCTCGTAAGCCGTATGTCCCACGGATCAGATCTTTGAGCTTCTTATCATTATCGACCGTACTTTTATAAATGGCGGTGTTATTCCTAAGCGAACTCATCTTAAGACGAGTTCCGATTGCCGTGTCACCAGAGAAGATATCTCGTAAAATTTCCTGCTCTTCTGCACGTAATGTAGTAACATCTTTAGTAATCTCAAGCTCATAATCTTTCGAACCAAACAGCCCTTTTTTTTCAATTTCGTATATCTTGATGTAATGTCGCACAGCAAAATCTATTAACTGAGCCGCAAATGCTTTGGTGCTACTAGCGATACTTGCCGAAACAGTTACACTCGCATCTTTTGGAGCCGTGTACTCAGGAACTATCGTGCCAAGCTCTCTCTTACGATCCGACCATTGTTGCCACTTCATATACAGCCAGACTAGCATTAGTCCTGCAATTACCATTGCACCGTACCAGACTACTTTCAATGCTTCCATGAGCTCTCGTAATTTATCAATCATTGTCTTCTGATAGAGAGTAAAAGTATTGGCAGCAAATCCAATTGCGATAGTCACGTTATCTCTTGGTTGTAAATCATAAGCAGTTACTACAAACGTTGAATCATTCGTCTTTGTAATACCACAACGATCCACCGACCCTTGCGTACCTTTATAACAGGCGCTGTTGCCTGTTAATGATTCCTTTATAGCATCCTCTAAATGTATAGTCGCCTCTATTTTTTTAATCGGGACACGCCAATTTGTACCATTCGTATCCCAATATAACTCGTCACTTTTGGTATCTTTAAAATATCGTGTAACATCTCGTAACTCGTAAGTAAATTCGTAAACTTGGGAACCTAAAAGATATTCGTCAGTTCCTGTTTCGATAACTCGAAAATCACCTTTGTTATATTGATCATAAACAGGCTCGGGCTGCCCACCTCGCTTGAGCGACTTCAGTGTAAATCCAACCGTATGTCCGTCATAAACGCGAGGTACTTCACGTACCAAACCCTTGTTTTGGTTATAGTTAGGAAAATCAGCGGTAATACGTTCAACGACTCGTAAAGTAGAGTGTCCATTAGAGTCTTTGGACAAATAGTAATCAATTTTGAAATTACTAATCGTAAAGTTATCAACACTTACAGCCGACGCAGTGCCAACAAAACCAACTACCGCAAGCATAATCGACAGCAGACTAGCTTTCGCAATCATACGAAGCCCGATAGCCGTCATCATGCGACCCATAAACTTAGCGAGTGAATATTTCTTTTAGGCTAAGACGTCGATCATATTCAAGTGCACCATACTTGAAGATACGTACAGCAAGTAACATCACTATAACTGCTGTAATCGCTAGAATTATAAACGCTACAAACGCCTGCCATAACTCCAAGTTACCCACCGCATTACGTAACATTAGTGGTATAGGTGCGGTGAATGGAAAGTAGCTAAGGAACTGCACGATCGGCATTTCTGGAGATGAAATGAAAAGGCTAAATGCATAGAGTGGACCAAAGATGAAGACCATTACGATGCCGAAGAAACTACTAGCCTCCTTGGCCGTAGGGGCAGCCGCGCCAATCGCAACAAGCAAACCGGTAAATAAGATAAAGCTAACGGCAAAGATAGCAAAGCCTATGCCAATCCGCAACGGATCAATTGGGAGTTCACTCAAATTGAAGTTTGGTAGGTCTAGATTATCGTGAAACAAGAGATAACCTAGGAGAAGTGGCGCCATAACAATAAAGATCTGCAAAAAACCAAGTACGATTAAAGAAAATATCTTGCCTACGATGAGTGCCCTAGCATTGATTGTTGTAAGCACCATTTCAATAACTCGATTTTCCTTCTCTTCAATCGTAGCGTTCAGCATTTGATTACCGAAGGTTACGATCATTAAGTAGAACAATACTAAGAATATACCTGGTGCTATCATTTGCATAAGCGCATTATATTCTTTACCATCACGATAAGTTACTGATTTGCTTTCAATTGTATTGCCTAAAATCGCAGCCGTGTTTTTTGACACCGTAGCAGTTGCCGATTGTTGCAGGATACTCTTGGCTACTCCGTCGTAGCGACCATTATCAAACACGCCAACATCTTTGGCATACACTTCAATACGTGATTCTGCCACATTTTTTGGATAAAAGAAGAATGCATCAAGTTTACCTTCTTTAACAGCGACAATTCCCGCTTCTTGGGAATCAGCAAGTTTCCCGCCCATAGCACTTACTAGTCCTTTACTCACTAGCCCAGAATCGTCTTTTACCTGAAAGCTAAATTTTTGCTTATCGTAATCTTTTGAAGCATCATCTGTAGCTTTGTTCGAAAAATACATGATAGCCATAACAGCTGCGATCATAACCGGGAATAACAAGCTAACAAGCCAAAAGCTCTTCTTTTTTAGTGTACGCACAACTTCAAATCTAAATACGGTGCCAAAGTTATGCATTAGAGTTGCCCTGCTTTCTGGCCGTAGACCTTTAGAAAAATGTTATCCAGTGATTCACCGTCAAACTTTTTACGCACTTCTTTTACCGTTCCGTATGCAGCCGCATTGCCGTCCTTTAACAAAATAATCCGATCACAAAGGCGTTCCACTTCATCCATTTGATGAGACACAAACACGACAGTCGCTCCTCTAGCCTGGTGTTCTTCAATAATATCCATTAGCAATCGACGATTAACCGGGTCGAAGCCTTTGGTAGGTTCGTCAAGAATCAATAATTCTGGGTCATTCATTACCGTCACGCCAAGTTGCACCTTCTGCTGCTGGCCACCAGAGAGCTTATCGAGTCGTGTTTTTGCTTTGCTAAGTAAGTCTACACGTTCAAGATATTTTAGCGATACCTCGTGCGCGTTATGACGACTCATGCCTTTTAGCTGGCCAAAGTATGTCATCACGTCAATGACATTCTCTTTTTTATAGAGCCCTCGCTCTTCGGGCAAATAACCAAGCTTTACGTTACCATCAACCGCGTACGGCGCATCACCGACATGCAGTGTGCCACTCGTTGGCGTATAAATGCCAAGCAAGGAACGGAGTGTGGTTGTTTTACCCGATCCGTTTGAACCTAGTAATCCAAAGGTTTCACCGCGTTTTACTACAAAGGATAGTTTGTCGATTACAGTTGTTTTACCGAACTTCATAGTGAAGTCACTTATAGAGATGATGTCTTCTGTCATTAAATCCATTGTAACATGACACTAACTACAAGCTGAGGTCTGGATAAATGGATTTTGTTGTCTCGTCAACATCAGTCCTAAGTTGCGGGAATGGCACGCCTTCACGAGCAGTTACACCTTCAAATATCCAAAACAAACGCTCACTATAGCTAAATCCACAGGCTGGCGGCATGCCGTATTCCAACATCTCAACAAAGTCGATATCGAGCATCATCGCTTCATCATCACCGGCATTACGCATCTCTTGCTGCTCAACAAAACGATTCAATTGGTCTACGGGGTCATTTAACTCAGAGAAATCATTAGTTAGCTCACTCCCCGCTATTACAGCCTGGAAGCGTTGGGTGGTGCGTCCATCTGGATTACTTTTTGCAAGCGGACTGATAAATAGCGGTGTATTAATGAGCCACACAGGGCCAGCGACGTCTTTACGAATATTCTTCCACAGCTTATCTATGCCGCGTGCCTTATTATCTGCTTTTTCTACCTCAAGATTATTCGCCTTAAGTGCCTTTTGTACATCTTCAAGACTACAGTCATATATATCAATACTGTACCGTTTTTTAATTGTCTCGGCGTAATCCCATTTCTCCCATTCTTTTTCGAGATCAATTTCAAAATCCTTCAACTTGAATTGTAGGGTTCCAAAAGTCTCTTTTAAGACAAACTTCATCAGGTCTTCCATGAATGTCATACCGACTGTCCAGTCGCAGTATGCCCAGTAGAATTCCATGGCAACGTGCTCTGGTAGATGCTCGTCGCTGTAATTCTCATTTCGGAATCGCGGACCGATATCGTATACTTTTTCAAACCCTGCCCCAAGAAGACGCTTGAGCGGTAACTCATGTGAAATTCGTAAGTAAAAGTCCTGATCAAGCGCATCCATATGCGTTACAAATGGATTGGCATCTGCGCCACCAGTAGTATGCTCAAGAACTGGTACATTTACTTCTATAAAATCATGCTGGTCAAGAAATTTGCGTGTCGCCTGCCAAAACTTTGAACGTCTGACGAAACGGTCGCGCACATCTTCATTAACGTTCATATCGACGTAACGACGGCGCATCCGCTCTTCTTTATTTGTAAAGCCATCTTGCTTAGTAGGCATTGGACGAAGTGATTTGGTAAGTAGGCGTAGCGTACGAACGTCCACCGATATTTCACCTGTTTTTGTTTTGATTACCGGCCCACTCGCCTGTACAAAATCACCACTATCAAGCAGGGGCAGTTCTTTAACTCCAAGTTGTCCCTCTTCAGGCTTTAATGACCCAACAGTATCAGCCTTCAAAAATAGTTGTAGTTGCCCGCTCATATCTTTCAAGACTATAAACGCGAGCTGGCCAAATTTACGGATCCCAACAATCCTACCTACTACGGTAACTGTTTGATTCTCAAGATTTTCGAATTCATCAACGACCGACTTCAGAGTATGAGTTCGATCCGACTTTGCCGGATACGCATTAACTCCAAGTTTATTTAATTCTTCAAGTTTTCTTAGACGCTCATCGCGTAGTTCTTTTAGTGTAGCCATATCTGTTAGATAGTATACCGTAGAGTTATCTGAAGTAACAGACTTGGCATCGTTATAAAATGCTTGTGCTTTTTTAATAATTGTGGTATTGTTCCAGACAGACATAGTTTCAACACAAAAAAGGTAAAAACATGAGCACAATACCAGTTGAAAAACCAGTTTTTGAACTAGGCAGGCCACTTCGTTCAGTTCGTGAACTACGAGAATATAAAGCTGGGCAAAAAACCTTAGCCCATCTTGTAGAATCGGCCAACACCGATGCTACTTTTACCACCCTAGACACACTGAGCCGCGAAGCAAGTCAAAATCCGTCGTTACGCCCAGTTTTTGACGATCTAATCGATACAACAGCTGAGTTGTTACTTGATGAAGTAGCTGCAGTAGAAGAAACAAAACATAAATACGATCCTGGACTAGGAGATGTTCTAAGTGCTCTTCGAGCATGGGACATGGTTAGAGATGAGGCAACGGCTAAATTAGTAACCCATGTACTCGATCATTTTAAGGGTTCAAGTCAATCAGCTCTCGCTCATGCCTACATTAGTGCACGTGACACTAAACTCCCAGATGGCGAAGTTTTGCCATTTGATAGAGCCCTAGATGAATATAACCAGCAGCAGAGGCAAGCCGCTTAGTTAATAGCTACAATGCTGTAGTTAATATCGCCTTTTGGCGTAGTCACAGTAGCTTTGTCACCCTCTTTTTTGCCCATCAAGGCAAGGCCGATTGGAGACTCATTACTAATTTTACCCTCGATAGGATTTGCCTCAACAGGCCCTACCACATGATAGTTCACAGTCTTTGAACCGTTCTTAAGCTCAACTTTACTACCGATCCCAATTGTTGATTTGCGGCTTGCTTTTATAAGCTCAGCATTCATAAGGATATCCTCGATTTCAGCAATCCGACTTTCGACCAAACCCTGGTCTTCACGAGCCGCATCATATTCGGCATTTTCACTTAGATCACCGTAATCACGAGCTTCGGCAATCTTATCGGCAATTTCGCCGCGGCGTGATTTTAACGCCTCAAGTTCAGCTTCAAGCTCTTTCTTACCTTCTGTAGTAATTTGATATAATTTTTTCATCACAATTTTCCTTTTACGTAATCTTATAAAGTGGCACCATTTGGCACCACTCTGATAGTTGTCAACTTGATAATAATGTAAACTCCCCAAAGATGGCTTCCGCCTACATCAGCTACGAGTTTAGCAATTATGTATTTACGTGTCAAATATGTTCAAGCCCATAAGTATTGCCAGTTACGCAAACAAGGTAACCGTCATTACCATCACTCTCTACATCGATATAATACTTGTCAACTTCTAAGTGCGCTACTCTTAGAGTATCCTCATCTTTATGAGCAAGTGGATCCTTCTCAAAACGTACTTCACTTACCTCACCCGCCCAGGCGTGAAGCTCAAAATTAGCCCTGAGATATTCATTCACCTCCTCGATAGTTGCACAACTATAGACATAGTCTAGTTTTTGATTTTCTGAATCTGGGGAAAAACCTTCCATATTCTAGGAAGTGTACGCCAACTTAGCTATTAGCAGCAAGCATAAGCAACTTAGCAATGAGAGCTTCACGGTTAAGCTTTATCGTCTCACCCACAGCTCGCTCAGTAAGCTCGAATTCTCCGGCTTCTATACCACGATCCGACACAGTCACGCGCAAAGGAATTCCGAGTAGCTCCGCATCAGCAAATTTTGCGCCTGGCCGCTCATCACGATCATCATAGAGTACTTCAATGCCCTCTTTAATGAGCTCATCGTAGAGCTTATCCGCTTCAGCCGCACCCTTCTCGCCAATTGATACAAGATATACCTTATACGGTGCAATGTTCATCGGCCAGACAAGTCCCTTATCATCGGCAAAATGTTCAGCCAGCATACCAACTAAGCGGCTGATGCCAATCCCGTAGCAACCCATGATAATCGATTGTTTCGCACCATTCTCATCTGTATAAAACACATCGAGGGCGTCAGTATATTTCGTCTCAAGCGGGAATATGTTTCCTACTTCTACAGCCTTTACGACTTCATACGTTCGACCAGTCTCAGGGTCTTGATCGCCTTCTTTGGCTTCCTTGATGTCGTAAAACCTCTCTGGCTTCTCAAGATCACGCCCCCAATTCACGTTAACATTGTGGTAGTCAGTTTTGTTCGCCCCAAGCTCAAAGTTAACTAGTGATTCAACCGTATCGTCAACAACAACTTGCACATCATTCGGTAGATTAATAAGACCAGCGTATCCAACTTCAGCACCAGTCACTTGCTTAATCGTAGATTCATCTATAAGTCTCGCTGACTTTGCAGAAAGCTCCATACGTAACTTAATGTCATTGACACTATAGTCGCCACGCACAGCTACGGCTGTAACAATACCGTCAACATCGTACAGCATTGTCTTTACCGTACGCTCAACAGGCACATCCAATTCTTTTGCCAATTGCTCCACGCCAACCACACCTGGAGTGTATTTTTCTTCCATTGGTTTTTGCTCAATATCTTGCTCATGCACTGGTGCTTTTGATGGTGCAACTTCTTGGTTAAAATAACGCTCTGTATCTGGTACATGATAGATTGTATCCTCACCGATTGGACTAATTGTCTGAAATTCATCGCTATATTTTTCGGTGAAGATTCCACCGTCAGCTTTTACACGAAATGTTACATCGCCAATTCCGAGCCGAGCATAGACACGGTGATATGCAACCGCGATCTGTTCATATAGCCGGTCGTGCTCTTCCTGGTTACGAGCAAAAGTATACATATCTTTCATCACAAATTCACGACCACGTAGCAAGCCGGATTTTGCACGCTTTTCGTTGCGAAACTTGTTCTGAATCTGGTAAATATTCATTGGCAAATCTTTGTATGAATTAATGTAACTGCTAAGCATATCAACAATCGGCTCTTCATGGGTGAGCCCCATGCCGAGTTCACTACCGTTGACCAACTTGGTCTTGAACCAATTATCAACCTTCTTGTCATCCCATCGATCAGACTTTTCAAAGATCTCTCGAGGCTGCAAGGTAGTCATCATTGCTTCATTACCACCAATTGCGTTCATTTCCTCGCGCACTATTTGTTTGATATTCTCAAGTACGCGCAGCCCAAGAGGTTCGTACGCATACACTCCAGCCATTTCTTTATGAATAAAACCAGCACGAATAAGTAGCTGTGCATTTTTCGCTACTTCGTCAGCTGGTGCATTTTTTAGTGTCTTTGTAAAAAGATTTGTTCGTCTCATCTATCTATATCCTATCATTAATTAGTTGTGATTAGCACAGACCAGCTAGATAAAAAATACCCCTTCACTGGGGCGGTCTGTGCAAATCCTACTTTATGACCGTACATCCCCAGCTGCTACATAGGGGGCGGAGTTGAT
>JALRBJ010000005.1:0-16817 GCA_023257815.1 Candidatus Saccharimonadia bacterium
GACCAGATTGGTTAGACGAGCAGTTTCCTACATAAAAACCCACAAAACACAGTCAATTCTAGCGGGAATTGTTGCTCCTGCTGCACTTGCGTATGTGTTTGCTTTCCTTGTTCCTCATCAAATAACTCTGAATTATGCGGGTGCAAGTTGCCGAGTACAGCCAGTTATCCTACCGGGTATTCATAAGGCGACCGATATGTCAAAATACGATGTATCATTTAAAAATCAGTTTAAGGTTGGTACTCTATCGCTTGTGTCATTTAAAACCTGCGTTACGCCGACAAGCACGCCAAAAGAAGGGGTAGCAATAATTGCTATTGCTCCTTTTGGCGGATTTATTGCAAGGACGCATTTTGCCATTAAGGCTGAAGAACCTCCAACTGTTGATAGTGGGGCACTTACAAAACCGTTTCCGGCTTCTAAGCCCCTTGAGATTAAGCTATCGAGACCTGACACGCTATTTAATTACTCGCTAGAAATTGATCATAAACGTGTGGCATGTAAGCCGGACGGTAGATTAGTTAAGTGTGATATTCCTTCACTTAAGTTAAAGCAAGATATGCAGTATAGTGCCAAGCTGCTACGTGCTTTCAAACAGGATAAGCCTACCACGCTTCGCAGTGTATCGGTTCGTACCCTCAAGGCAACTACGATAATTGATGGCACCATTAAGTCGGGTCAAATAGTGTATGATACACCAATAACTCTCCAGTACACGGCAGATAAACTACTTACATCGACCCTGGTTACGCTTAAGCCAACTACGCCTGGAGCTACAGAAGTACCCGTCAAATCAAATATTAAGGGTAATGTACTAACTATTATGCTGGACGGTCAGCTTAAGCGTGAAACTGGGTATGAGCTTATATTATCTAAAGTTGAGGCTGTTGATGGTAGCACATTGGTAGAGCCATACCGAGTAGCCTTTAGCACCTCAGGTGGTCCAAAAGTTAATCATATTAATATTGGTGCATCTAAAGTTGCCCAGTCAGCGGTTGTGGTACTCGATTTTGACCAGCCTTTGTCTGATAAGCAGCCAGCTGAAAGCTTTGTACGACTCACAGGTGGGGCGGCTGTGATCAAGAAGGTTTCCTCAAATCGTGTAACAGTTACTCTGGGAAGTCTGCCACGATGTGTGCCATTTACCATAGAAGTACTGGCGGGTTTGCAGAGCAATTATGGTATTTCAACCGCTGTACCGTGGAAATACTCATCACGTACGATTTGTCATACGGTTAGTACTATCGGTGTATCACTACGTGGTAGGCCTATTAACGCATACACCTTCGGTGAAGGCGGCTCTACGACATTATTTGTGGGTGGATTGCATGGTAATGAGCCAAGTTCAAGCTTGCTCATGCAGGATTGGGTGAATGAACTTGAAGCCAATTATAGCCGTCTCCCAGCTAATACGCGTGTGGTGGTCGTGCCGTCAATCAATCCAGACGGGATTGCAGCAAACACTCGTAACAATGCCAGGAATGTGAATCTAAACAGGAATTTCCCTACAAATAACTGGCAGTCCAACATTAACGATACTAATGGTAATGTGCAGGGTGGTGGAGGGTTATCGCCTTTATCGGAACCTGAAACTCAGGCGCTTGCCACTTTATCACTCTCTTTACGGCCAAGACTAATGCTATCCTATCATGCAGTTGGTAGTCTTGTTGTTGGTGATCCTGGTGGATATTCGGCTAGCTATGCTGCGAGGTACGCTTCTATGGTGGGGTATCGCAATGCCACAGGCCAATCAAGTAGCACCTTTGACTATGACATTACGGGCTCTTACGAAGACTGGACAATCCAAAAAGCAGGTATTCCAAGTATAGTTGTTGAACTAGGTAGCTATAGCTACCGTAATCTCTCCCATCATCGCGAGGCACTTTGGAGTATGCTTCGTTAGTAATACAGTGGTATAGTTTAAATATATATGCGAAAGATTCGATGGGTGGTTTCTAGTATCGTAGGTGGCATTGCACTTATTTCAACAACTGCTTTTGCTGCAGACCAACAGTCGCTCAATCCGGCTGACTACTCTTCAATGCGCCAGACAGTAAAACAAATTACCCTACCAGATATTGAACAGCCAGATTGGTTGAAGAAGCAATTGGCGAGTGAGGCCGCTGCTCAGGCGGCTGCTAAGCGATCGGCTACAACTATTACGGTGACATACGATGTAATGACAAAAGGTCTCGTGTATGCGAACCTATCTGAATTTAAGTTGCTCGCTAACCAAACACTCAATGATTCACGTGGTTGGGCACGTATGAACGTAAAGTTTGTTGAGGTAGCATCGGGTGGACGGTTTACTCTTGTGTTGGCTGAAGCGAGTCAGCTGCCAACGTATTCAAGCGGCTGTAGCGCTGAGTATAGCTGTCGAGCTGGACGCTACGTAGTAATTAACCAGGATCGTTGGCTGGGTGCTACTCCAAGTTGGAATTCGGCCGGCGGTAGTCTGCGTGACTATCGACACATGGTTGTTAATCACGAGACTGGGCATTGGCTTGGCCACGATCACCAAACTTGCGGTGGCGGGGGGCAGCCGGCGCCTGTTATGCAGCAGCAGTCGATAGATTTACAGGGGTGTTCATTTAATCCATGGCCGCTTGCGAGCGAATTATGGAGCACCCAACTGGGAATTTAATTATGAAGAGTTTAAGGATAAAAAATGTGTTTAAGCAGAGGCGTATCTGGCTGATTGGGGGGCTACTTGGCTTATTAGTTATTTTCATTACAATCGGCATCTTTGGCTATTTCCAGCAACGAGCTATTTTTAATAACAGTGATGCGCAGTACGGCAAAGCCAAATCACTTATGAATACAATCTTCGACACCAAGGCGAGTCGAAATGATCGAGTAGCTGCCATTGCTGAGCTTAGTAAGGCAAAAGTTACTAGTAAGTGTGATGGTGAATGGTGGAGTAGCTGGCAACAAGGTGTATTTCCGGCTATGAAGGAGGCAAGCATGGCGTGCGAAAAACATCGTCAACACCTGATTCGTAGCACTCGAGCAGCCGGTATTGTAACGGCTTACCTGCGTGATGATACGGCGATCGCTGGTCAGTTACAAAAATTAAGTAGTAAGAGCGACTTGGCTAACTGGCAGCAAGCTGCACTTAAAACCGCCGAGGGCGTCAAAACAACTATAATCGGCATGCATACCACAGAAGACGCTAAGGCGCTTCAGACTCAAGCTACTAAGCGTGTAGACGCAGTTGTCAAAGGCTGGAATATGCTAAACGACTCATCAGTCAAGCAGGATAAAACGGCATATATCGAGGCTGAGGCCAGATTGAAGCAATCGTATGTTGACTTAGGTGCTATAGCCGATGAATCCGACGCGAAGCTGGTCAAGTTGCTTGATTCCTTACGCCTTGCGGTAAGCCAGAAATAAGACAAATCTAACAAAACAAGAAAACGACCCGTCTCGCAGAGCAGGTCGTTTTTAGTTTGAATCAAGATTTGGATTCAAACAGGTGCCTTGTTCTTTTGATTTGTTGCAGCTATCACAAGAACTAAATCCAGTTTATAGCACCGTATGCATAAGTGCAATACCTTTTAAAACATAAAAACGCACATGGTAAATATTGACAAAAAGCATAAGCTATGATAGTATACATTCATACACATCTCGTATGTGAGGTAACCAGGAGGGCTGACCACTGTTAGGTGGGTGGCCTTTTTTAATAGGAAGGAGCCTTGAAATGGCCGGAACAGTAGATGGTGGCAAGAAAGCTGCTGCAAAGAACTTAGCAAAAGACCCCAACTTTTACGCTAAAATTGGTCGTAAAGGTGGTCAAAACGGTAAAACTGGTGGTTTTGCTGCCAACCCACAGCTAGCACGCATCGCTGGTGCTAAGGGTGGTCGTATCTCACGTCGTCGCAAGACAAGTGATGTAACTGCTAAAGCTGCTTAGTTTAAAGACTAAAAAGTTAACAAATAGCCCCCACAGAAGGGGTTATTTGTTTTGGTCGAGTTTATACCGGCGTAGTGAGCAAGTGCGAGCTTCATTGACGCGCCAAATTTTGCGACACGTAACACATTGATACGTCTGTTTTTTAGTTTGGATACCGGTTGATTCACAGTGCGGGCAGGTGCTTCTTGCGTGCAGCCAATCGCGATAGGTATCCATATCGTGATGGATAATATCGCCAGGTACCTCAACTTTATATTTGGGTCCAAGTTTCATTTTTGCATGCTGCCAGGCGTCGCGTTCCATAGCGATTAGGTCTATGTCACGCTCGTAACTTTGATGGCCTAGAATAGCATGGCTTAACTCATGCAGTAGTCGACTTTCGAAGTATGGATCGTTGGGGTCGTAGGTGATAGCTGCATCTGCTGGATGCCACTCGAATGAGTCGCTTAGCGTAAAGGTAAAATCGCTAAAATCAGACTCTAGGCTATTTAGCAGTGAATGAGCCAAGGGCATTGTAGTAGCATCCATACATAACTGCTTCTTCGGGGCGGCTAGCTTGCACGATAGAGTTGGGCATGTATTTTTCTGATAGGTATTCACGCATAATTCCCACTAGATCTTCACTGAATCTTGCGAAATGAGTACCAACACCGCCACCAATCACTATGACCTCTGGTCGTAGTACCGGACAGAGTACCAGTAAACCAGCGGCTATATTTTTAGCAATGTGATACCAAGTGCGCTCATTAGTGATCTCGCTCGCTAATTTGCCATAGGTTTTATAGATGGCCTTACCAGATGCAAATAATTCCCAACGCTTTATGACACCATCGTGCTCAAGAAAAATTTGACCACCTTCAGTGGCTGCAAAATACGGATTAATTTCACCATCGGTGATGATTCCCGTCCCAATGCCGGTGCTAATTGTTACGTAAAGACATACACGAGGTACCTCAGGAAGAGCCTTGGCCTCCGAGAGTCCGGCTAAATTTGCGTCGTTTTCTACGATGACAGGGCAATCAAAACGATAGGCTAGGAGTGATCGCATATCGATATTTTTCCACCCCAGATTGCCAGCATGCGCCATTGAACCGTTAGTGATTGTGCCAGGCAGAGCAATCGATATACAGTCAACTATATCGTCATTTTTATTTGTTAGGTTATCGATCGTAGCTACAAGCTCACCAATATATTCATCCAATTGCTCAGGGGTTGGGAATCTTTTTTTCTTAACAAGCCGCCCATCTGAATCGAATAATCCAACAAGTGTTTTTGTCCCTCCCGTATCGACAGCGATAATCATACAGTTTAGTGTATCAGACGACCCAGTAAGTTGTAATAGGGTGCTAAAGTTGCTACAGTAACAGATAAGCTAACTCTTGAGGAGAACAGATATGCGAGGATCAAATCAGGGTGGATCACTAGCAGGCTTCATTGTTGTGGGAGTATTCCTAGCTTTGATACTAGTGGGTGGGCTTTACGGGCTCAATCGCTACAACGCCGAACAACATAGCAAACAGGTGGCTGCAGATAATAAAAAGGAAGAAGTGTCTTCTAAAAATAACTCACAGCAAGATGAGCAGTCGAAGTTAAAAACTAACGAGTCAAACTCGAGCAATCCAAATAGTACCAGTTCAGACGATTCACACGCAAAAAATCAGGTGAATACTAGCACTGGTACGCAGCAAGCTGTTTCAAATCAGTCAAATACGCAGCTACCTCAAACCGGTCCGGTTGATACTCTGGCGCATATTTTAGCTGTAGGCCTGCTAAGCTTTGCCACCGTGTATTACGTACAAAGTCGCCACCATCTTAAGCGACTCTTGCCCTGAACTGGACTTATATACTTAACTAAGGTATAATCAACCATTAGTCAGGGAGGCACAACTAGTGACTCGCAAAAGGTTGTGACCCCGATTTATATCAATTTAATAGAGGAGTCTTCTTAGACTTATGGCAAAAGCCCTTACAATGGACGACCTGCTCGCTAGTGAAAGCGGTGTCAAGCAACTTGTAGCTGGTGAAACAGTTACCGGAAACGTATTATCAGTTAAAAAACACGAGGTTTTAATCGATCTTGGAGCTCAGGGCGTTGGTTTGGTGCCTCGTCGTGAAGTTGGTTTTAGCCGGCAGCTTGCTGAAGGTGATGAAGTAACCGCAAGTATTGTTGATAGTGAATTAGATAACGGCTATAGTTTGCTTAGCCTACGTAAAGCAGCAAAAGATAAAGGTTGGGAAGAAGTTATTGCTAAGGCCGATGCCGGCGATATCATTGAAATTACTCCATATGACGCCAATCGCGGTGGTTTATTGGTTGAATACGAAGGCGTTCGCGGCTTCCTGCCGGTTTCACAACTCTCAGCCGAACACTATCCACGCGTTGGTTCAAGTGATAAGGATGAGATCTTGCAGCGTCTTAATGGTTTAGTTAGTAAACCAATGACAGTTCGTATCTTAGATGCAGATCGTCGAGCAAATAAGCTTATCTTCAGCGAAAAAGAAGCTATCAAGGATGGTCTTGCGGAACGCTTCTCAAGCCTAAAGGTTGGTGACACTGTTAAGGGTGTTGCAACTGGTGTTGTAGACTTTGGTGTATTTGTGAATGTTGATGGCATTGAAGGTTTGGTGCATATCTCAGAAATTAGTTGGGAACGTGTAAATAACCCAAGCGACTACGTGAAGGTTGGTGATGCACTTGAAGCCAAGATTATCTCAATCGACAAAGATCGCCTCAGTCTTAGTATGAAACAGCTAAAGAAGGATCCATGGCTTGATGAGATCGAAGCTATGACTCCAGGTACCAAAGTTGAAGGTACAGTGACTCGTATTACTCCGTTCGGTGCATTCGTACAGCTGAGTCCAGCTGTTGAAGCACTTGTCCACATTAGTGAGCTTGGTGGTGGTAGCGATATTGATCCAGAAAAAGTATTCACATTGAACGAGCGGAAAGAATTTACTATTCTTGAAGTCGATCGTGAAAATCGCAAGATTTCACTTAGTTTAAAAAAGTAATGAATCGTAATTAACCAAGTCCGAGCTGTTCCTTAATCGTAAGGCCACTCGCGGCAAGAAAGGAGCAGTTCGTATGGCTGATAGCGCACAGAAAGTCATTCAGGTCGCTGGTAGTGTAACTGTTGGTGAACTAGCTGAACTGCTTAATTTGCCAGTTACTGCCCTGATTGGTGAGCTATTTAAGAATGGCATCATTGCAACGATCAATCAAAAGATTGATTTCGAGACCGCCACGATTATTGTTGAAGAACTTGGTCTTGAGGTGACACTTGAAAAGAAGGACGTTGCTGCAGGTTCAGCTCGCGAAGAACACACTCTAAGCGATAAGGCGGTAGAACGTCCACCGATTGTTGCTGTAATGGGGCATGTTGACCACGGTAAAACTAGCTTGCTTGATGCAATTCTAGAGACAAAGACCGTTGAAGGTGAAGCCGGTGGCATCACACAGCACATTAGTGCGTATCAAGTGAATCGTAATGGCCGCAAGATTACGCTGCTCGATACGCCAGGTCACGAAGCCTTTGCGGCTCTGCGACAACACGGTGCCACACTTACTGATGTGGTTATTATTGTTGTAGCCGCCGATGATGGCGTGAAGCCCCAGACAGTAGAGGCAATTCGATTTGCTCGCGAGGCAAACGCTAAGATCGTGGTAGCAATCAACAAGATGGATAAAGAAACTGCTAATCCGCAGCTTGTTAAAACTCAACTAGCGACTGAACACAATTTGAACCCAGAAGAGTGGGGCGGTGACACCATAATGGTGGAAGTTAGTGCAAAAACTGGACTTAATCTCGATAAGTTACTTGAAAATGTACTACTTATTGCAGATATGGAAGAGCTAAGAGCGGATGAGCATATTTCTGCCAAGGGATTAGTGATTGAAGCTCGCACTGAAATTGGCCGTGGCTCTGTAGTTGGCTTGCTTGTTGAGCATGGTAAATTACATCCTGGTCAGTATTTAGTAGCTGGCACTGCTTACGGCAAGATTCGTACATTACTCGATTTTAAGGGTCAGGCGATTAAAGAGGCTGGCCCATCAACACCGGTAACGGTGACTGGTTTTAAGGATCTGCCTCAGTTTGGTGATCAATTCAACCTGGTAAAGAGCGAGAAAGAAGCTCGTCAAGCGACGGTTGCTAATCGTCTAGAGCAAGAGCGTCAAGCTGCCGAAACTAATGTTACATCTGCAGACATTCTAAAGCTTATGAATCAGGCTCACGAGGCAGCTGACTTAAACGTTATTGTTAAAGCAGATGTGCAAGGATCGCTAACTTCTGTACTCGATTCTTTGCGTCTTATCGATACTAAAGGTGCTGTGAATCTACGTATCGTTGGATCGGGCGTCGGTAATATTAGCGAAAATGATGTTCACTTAGCTGCGACTGAAGGTACTGTAATCTACGGGTTTAACGTTGATTTACCACCAGCTGTAAAACGCCAGGCCGCTCGCGATAAGGTAGAGGTTCGTTTATACAAAGTCATTTACGAACTGCTTGATAATGCTCGCGAGAGCATGGAGGCGTTAATTGCCCCAGAAGTAGTAGAGACTGAAATAGGCACGCTAACTGTCAAGGGTATTTTCCGTACCCTCAAAGAAGAAGTCATCTGCGGTGGTGAAGTTACCAGTGGTAAGATCACACCAGGCCTAACAGCGCGCGTACTTCGTGGTAAGGAGCAGATTGCTGAAGTAGAAGTTACAAAGGTTCAGCGTGCTCAAAGTGAAGTAAAAGAAGTTTTCGAAGGTGATATGTGCGGCCTTAGCCTTAAGACGAACAAAAAACTCCTACTTGAGATTGATGACAAGCTTGAATTCTTTACGCGTGAACTCGTGAAAAAGACTCTTCAGTAGGCTATATCTATAACGCAATAATATTGACAAAATTAGTAAAAAATGATAGTATGCTATATGCAATAAAGCTATGGTAGTTTTATTGGGTAGGTTAACAAATAAATTTCTTGTTCTATTATTTTGTTACAAAGATTGTCTTTTAGGGGCAGTCCGCTGTGTTTTGCGTAAACAAAGCGGACTGCCTCGAAAAAGGCAGACCTGTGGAATTGAGCCTTTTCATAGGCTCTTCATACAGCATGTGAACGAACAATTTGATTACATAGAGAACGTAGCAGCAGATCATCACGAGAGATCCGATATCTCGCGTGATGATCACTGCTATGTAGCTACTAGTGGTGATCACGTGGCTCCAAAGTGGAGCTACACTGTCCTCGGAAGGGGCACCATCATGACCAGTACCACCCCGCAGGATCTCGCCGCGTTGCAGCGGCAGCTCGGAACCGACAACGCCAATGCCGTCGCTCAGTTCGTCGACGGTCGCATCACGACGGCCTTCGCCGACAACCGCAGTCAGCTCGAGGAGATGGCTGCTCGTGTCGAGCAGCTCTTCGCTCAGCAGGGTGCGACCCCGCAGGTCGTTCAGGCGGCTCAGGCCGTCGGCCAGGCGGCGGCAGCCAACGAGCAGGCCAGCCAGGGCACACCCTCTCAGGCCGATGCTCAGGCCGACAGCGTTCGCGTCGAGCAGGCGCGGCGCGTCGTCGGTCAGGCCGACCCCGACATCCGGGCGACCCTGGCGGTGCATCAGCAGTGCATCATCGACCTCCAGACGGGTCTCACCGGCGTTACTGCCGGCGTCGAGGGAGCCCAGACCACGGCTGCCCGCGCCATCGCCATCGCGCGTTCCGGCGAGGGTGGTGCGCTCCTGCGTGCCAGTCGGGTCGCGCTGACGGTCTTCGCGATCGTGGGCGTCTTCTACTGGCTGGTCTGGTGGCTCACGCCGCTCAACTACCAGTGGCAGACGAACCTCGGCCTCGCCATGGGTGTGGGTGCTCTGGCCGGCTGGATCGCTGCCCTGTGGAGCGGTCAGCGTCGGGTCGGTTCGGCAGTCGCCTCGGCGGAGGCGGCCAGTGGTCACGGTGGTCTCGACATCATCAACGGTGGTGGGGCGACCTCGAGCGCGAGTGTCGTCGCCTCGGCATCGCACTGATCGGGTTCCTTCTCTTCTGCGCTCGTGCGTAGCAGGGCAGGAGGTTGTTCGTTCGCCTAAGCGGGGAAGTTCGGAGCGGCTTTTATGGCGCTCCGAACTTCCCCCGAACAATTTCTTTGTAATTAAGTAATAGAACATGATGAGAGGTAGATAGAGTAGTTAGTATACTTGACAAAATAACAATAATTTGCTAAAGTTATACTATTATAAAATAAAAAATCAAAAATACATTTTTATTCATGTTGTCTCAAAGGAGATCCACTGCAAATGAGTGAGAAATTTAAGCTAAATTCGACGAAAGCCCGACAGCAAGAGCGTGCTGAGCTTATTCATGAGGTCAAAGATCTTGTGAACGTTGATTCAAAAGCTAAAGCTCATGTTCCAACTGGAAGTGGTAAAGCTTCAGGTAATTTTTTGTCTGATCATGAACTTGCTATGATCGCAGCTCACAAAGATCAGATTGAAGATGGCCTAGAAGCCCGTAATGCTGACTACATTATTAATCGGCTTATTAGCCATAATGGTGAGAACGAACTCACAGATCCTGTCGAGGTTCGTAATGCGCTAGTAGTGGGTCTTGATGATCTTGATCTTGAGGATTATGATGACGAAGAAATTATACAATTTGTTGAAGACAAGCGCCGTGAACTTGCTGAGTATAAAGGTGCAACTGTTGCTGAAAAAGAAGTTTCTAGTGTAGAAATAGACAGCTCAAATCCAGAAATTACTCAGCTTAAAGCCGAAAATGCTGAACTGCGGGCTGAACTTGCCGAAATGCGCAAAACTATTGCTGAATTAACTGCCCTGCGCGGTGACGAGCCACGTATTCAAATCGAAGAAGGATTTAATGTTGACGCTGAGGCAGAGGCGGCAAAAGCACGTCTTGCAGAGACGGCTCAAGTAAGAGCTCAAGCTGCAATTGATGCTATTCATTCAACCGACCAAGCTAGAGCTGACAAAGAGCTACTTGATAGCGAGGGTGGTCGTGTCGCTCGAGTAACCGGTGATACATTCGATGCTCCGGCTGTTGAACAGACTACCCAGCTGTCAATAGCTGAGCGAATGGATGCAATTAGAGCACAAACCGGTAACACGGGTAGTAGCAATAGGGGGTTGTCTGGTTCGGACAGTATTGCTACTAGAATGAATGAGATTGCTAGCACGAGTCCTAGTCCTAGTGAATCATCAACAGGTGCCCGAACAAACGGTTTTCGTGGTATCAGTAGCCGTGATTGGTTGCGAAATCCTCTAGCGAGTGTCGGAGGGGTCTTGGTTGCTCGTGCCGAAGCACGCGCGCGTGCCGAACAAGAAAGTACTAGTCGTGGTCGTGTAGGTAGATTAATGGCTGGATTCGTTCTATTCGGTGGCGCGATCGGTGGTGGACTACTACTTATGAAAGGTCATGATGTCTTAAGTCATGGCGGCCACTCACGCGGCACTAAGATTGATGGCTTAAGTATAAAGGATCTTTTTCCTGGTGATGGATCTAGTAAAAAAACCGGTGGAGATGGTAGTGGTGATGTACTGAGAACAGTCCGCGTTAATTCTGGTGATGGGGAGATAAAGGTTACTCAGCATATCCTTGAACAACAGGGTATTCACGTGAGTGTTGCAGATGCACAGCGAATTGGTGAACATGCCAATGTAGACTTGCTCCTTCGTGACAGTAACTATAATGATGCCAGCTCAACACTTGATCGGATTGGTGGCCGTCCTGGCGTATATGACATACGTCCTGGATCAGCCGAAGCTTTGGTACAATCCGCTAAAAAGCTTGGCTTGAACCAGTAATGCATAAATTGGGTACATGTTACAAGAACGGGGATCCTTCAAATTTAAGAGCTTCTGCTATACTGTTTGTAAGGGAAGGTAAGTACAATGTTTCGACTAGATGATCAATTTCTGAAGGATATCGGTCTTGATAGCCTGCCGGAAGAGCAAAAGAAGCCATTTTTGCAACATATTTATAGTGAGCTTGAGCTGCGTGTTGGCACACGTTTAAGCGACGGGCTAAGTGATGCACAGTTAGAAGAGTTCGAGAAGATCATTGATCGTGATCAAGATAAAATTCAGAACTGGCTTGCTGAACATGCGCCTGCATATGCGACTGAAGAAGCGTTTGGTAAGTTACAAAAAGCAACTGGTCTTGAACCTAATGACCCACGACTTGTAGCCGAGTATACAGCTACTAAGTGGTTAGAGGTGAATCGTCCTGATTATCGTCAGGTCGTTGCCCAAGTGCTTGATGAATTGAAGCGAGAGATTATTACTAATCGTGATGCAATCTTAGGTGGTATGGCTGACGCACAGCCAGAAGCGCCGTCACAAGCTGCTTAATCTTTTAGATATCCAGTAATAAATGCATCGGCGGACATAGTCTTACCGCTAGGCGCAATTAATTGATTTATTGATAAATATTCACCATCTTTAAACGCTACATCAAGTGGCGTTTTTTGATGCTTACTCAGACTAGCATCAGTAATGATTAGATCGTAACCTCCAACTTGAATGCGCGCCTTAGGGAAGGCTGTATATGCGCGAACAAGCCGTTCGGCTTGTTGGGCGGTTTGCATATCTGGATCAAGTCGAGCATCTGATTTCGTAATCAGATTGCAGTAAGTTGCTCTGGCCTCATCCTGTAGTAAAGGCTGGAGTGATCCATCGAATATCTTTGGCAGGGTTGCGACCAGTTCGCTGGCGGCAAGACTTGCCAGGTTTGCAGCCAAGTGGGGTGCGGTTTCATTCCCTGCCAGATAAACAGGAATCTGATGATACACGGGACCAGCATCCATTTTGGCTGTCAGGCTCATAATTGATACTCCCGTAATGCTATCACCGTTCACGATAGCGCTTTCAATCGGCGAAGGACCTCTGTAAAGGGGCAAGAGAGAGGGGTGAATGTTAATAATACCGAAAGGAAATAAATCAATTAATTTTTGTGGGACAATACGGCCATAGGCTACAAGTATTGCTGCGTCTGCCTCGTAATCTGCGATTAGATCGTAAATATCCATTGGCTTAGTTGGCAAGTGAATGGGAATACCACGTGCCTGAGCTATTTCGGCTACTTCAAGCGGTTTAGGTTTACGTGATTTTGTGCCAGAATCATTGGCGACGATTGCCTTGATGTCGTAGCCGGCTTCAATCAAAGCCGTTAGTACGGGCGCATCAGTACTAGAAAGTCCACTGATTAATCGCTCGTTACCAAAAAAGATCAGTTTACGACCAGAGGTCATGATTGTCCTTGATGTGAGTATCGTAATCAAGTGGCTGTAATTCACCGTTATCGTCTAGTCGATAAAAGGCATCGGTCTTGTCTTTAATATGATCGATAAATACGATACCATTAGTGTGATCAATTTCATGCTGAACAACACGGGCAAGGAAATCTTCGGCTCTAAAACGAATCTCATTTCCGTTTTCATCCAGAGCTTTGACACGGATTTTTGTATGACGAGGTACTTTGCCGTAAACGCTTTTAATACTCAAACAGCCTTCATAATCAGCAACAATATCGCCTTCATATTTAACGATTTCTGGGTTTATGAGTATCGTGAATTCACGGTCAGACTTGTCTTCGAAATTAGATCTGATGATTACGACACGCTTTAGTTCGTTGACCTGAACAGCGGCGAGTGCGGCAGAAATCTCATGGGGTCTGCTATCTTCCCAGTCAAGCGCAGCAGCTGTCATGTCGGTAATTAATTTTGTAGTCGTATCATCAGCTGGTTGAACACGGGCGGATTTGGTGCGTAGATGTTCATTGGGCAATGTAATAATATCATCTTTAGTCATTACGCATTAGTATACTATGGCTAACAGAGTAGGAACAAGCATATTAAAGTAGCGACATTGGGTCAAGTTCAAAATGCCAATGACTTGAAGGTAGGTGGCTAAGCGCTGTGAGCAAATGAGCACGCTGAGGCGATTTGATGATGAGTTGCCATTTGTAATTACCACCGGCGCGCTCGTAAAATGCAGGTGTTGGCCCTAGAATCTCAACCTCGGCTGGAAGCTCTGTTTTTAGGAGTCCGAATAAGCTTTGTGCGTTACGGATTGCAGCTGATTCAGTTTTATAAGAACACTGTAATTTGAGTAAGAAACAAAACGGAGGAAAGTGACTGCGTTTTCTTTGCTGAAGTGCAAGTTTGTAAAAACTGTCATAATCTTGTGCTAAACCAAGCTTGATAGCTGGATGATCAGGCTGATAACTTTGAACAATAACATTAGTTTTGTGTGATGATCGACCTACTCGCCCAACCACCTGCGCTAGCAGTTGAAAGGTTCGTTCGGCGGCTATGTAATCTGGCAAACTTAGGCCGGCATCGGCCTGAACGACAGCTACGGTGCGAAGGTGAGGGAGGTCAAGTCCTTTGGCAATTACCTGAGTTCCGACAATTATGTCGATTGAGCCGTCATATAGATCGTTATATCGTTGTTCGACTGTTTGATCGGACGTAGTATCTCCGTCAAAACGTGCGACTGTGAGGTGTGGAAATAATCTCTTAATCTCACTTTCAATGAGTTTGGTGCCGATACCTTTATGAATGATACTAGCGTTGTGACACTCGGGGCAGCTCGTAGGAACTGGAGACACGAAGTTACATATGTGGCAGCGTAATGTATGAGAATCGCCGTGCAGGGTGAGCGGCACAAAGCAGCGCGGACAGCCAGCTTGCCAGCCGCAGTTTTCACATAGTGTGGTTGGTGCACTGCCACGTCGGTTATGGAAAAGCAGAACTTGCTTATTGGCTGCGATGTCTTGTTCAATTTGCTGCAGCATTGAGTTGGATAAAAAGCGATGACGAGTGAAGTTTGCTCGTTTTGTCATATCGATCAACTGAATTTTTGGCTTATAAGCTTGGGGAACAGCAAGCTTCTTCATGGTGACAATCGGTCGCTTGGTTGATCCTGCTAGGAAGTAATCACTCACCGAAGGTGTTGCGCTACCGAGTACTAATTTGGCGTTTGATTGACTAGCTAAGAAGTGAGCTGCGCGAAGAGCATGATATTTAGGTGCTTGTTCTTGCTTGTAGCTTGGTTCGTGCGATTCATCTATTATGATTAAGCCTATTGATTTTACGGGCAGAAATAGTGCCGAACGAGGGCCTATTATGATTTGTGGATCTTGAGCGTGGAGCGCTTGTTGCCAAATAGCGTGACGTTCGGCCTCGGACTGTCGAGAATGAGCAAGAAGAATGTTAGGGAAGTGTTGGGAAAATTCAGCAACTAGTTGCGACGTAAGAGCAATCTCAGGTACTAGAATAATTGCTGAAGAGTCGTCTGCAACTGTTTGCTTAGCAAGTTCAATGTAGACGGCCGTCTTACCCGATCCGGTAATACCATGAAGCAAGATAGTACCTGTCGAGGCCTTATTAACAGATACGATAGCGTGTAACTGATCTTTATTGAGCACATAATTTGTTCGATTCCGCTTTGAAGAAATCATAGAAGGTTGAGGTTTGCGTCGTTGTTTATGAGCACCGGCGGGCAGAAGTGTTTGTAGGGCGGTAGCGAGAGAAACGGCATAGTATTCACTAAGCCAATGCACCAATTTTATATGAGCCGTAGGTATGGGTATTGGATCGATGATAGAGTCAATTGGCTTAACATTGTAATCTGGGGCTTTCTTGCGCTCGGAGATAATTACGCCATTAAGTACTTTTTTACCAATACTTATACGAACGAGTTGGCCAATTAACAGGACGTGTTCGGATGAATACGTAAACGAATCTGATCCACTGCGAATAATTTGTGTTGGTGCTACCTCGTAGTAGTGCATGGAACTATTATACGACGGTGATGACTGGTACACTAAGCATATGTATTTTGAATCGCGTGCTGATGCAGGAGCCAAGCTCGCTAGTATGTTAGTTGAAAAATATCGTTACGAAAACTGCGCGGTGGTTGCACTTAGTGATGGGGCTGTTTTGGTGGGTGAAGAAATTGCGGCATCGCTTCACTGCGTATTAACCCTTTTGTTAATAGAAGATATCGAAGTACCTGGTGAATCACTCAGCTTTGGAGGAGTAAGCGAAGGCGGCGGCTTTACGTATAATGGCATGTTCTCTGTGGGTGAAATCGAGGAATATACGGCTGAATTTCACGGATATCTGGATGAGAAGAAGCGTGAAGCATTCCAAAAGATTAATCAACTTCTGGGTGATGGAGGGCTAATTGATAAATCAATGCTACTTGATAGAACGGTTATTCTTGTAGCCGATGGCCTTGATAATGGTGCTTCGATTGATGTTGCAATGGATTTCTTAAAACCTATTCGTACTCAGCGCATTGTCGTAGCAACGCCGGTCGCATCTGTTCCGGCGGTTGATAAACTTCACATGAATGCAGACGAGATCCACATCCTAGATGTAAAAGAGAATTACATGGGTACAAATCATTATTACAACGACAACACAATTCCTTCACATGAAGAAACAGTAGCAAGAATTAATCAAATCGTTTTAAATTGGCGTTAGGGCATAGACTTGAATATCGTTGTAAGATTGTGCTACGATAAAAAGAACAACCAAACAATTCTAAAATCGTAGAGGAGAGTATGTTAGACGTTTTTATTACTAGTCGTGTGCGCCGAAAAATTGTGGTGGTGTATGCTAAATACCCTGATTTTCACACACACGTTAGGGGCTTGGCTAAGCTTATTAAAGAAGACCCGGGTAATATTCAACGTGAGCTTAAACGACTAGAGAAAGTTGGCTTTTTAACAAGCGAGAAACAGGGTAATACCAAAATTTACTCTACTAATAAGCAATTTCCAATCTTCAAAGAGCTTCAAAGTATCGTTATCAAAAGCCAGCAACATCAGACTGCACGTACAAAGCGTGGTGCAACTGATATCCAAGCGGTTTAATCGTTGGTATAGGACTGGC
>JALRBJ010000005.1:16827-49953 GCA_023257815.1 Candidatus Saccharimonadia bacterium
GCTAGTCTATGAACGCTCAAAAAGTGTTCGAAAAAATTCTGATTGCTCGGGGGCTAATAACCCGGGCAGAGCGTGATGCGTTTTTACATCCAGCCTATGATATAAAACACGATCCGTTCTTATTGCCAGATATGAATAAGGCGGTTGACCGACTAATTAGCGCACATCAAAAACAAGAAACAATTACAATTTATGGTGACTACGATATTGATGGACTAACTGCCACTGCAGTGCTTCTAGATGCATTAAAGAGTTTTGGTTTTGAGCACGTGACGGCGTTTATTCCGAATCGATTTACAGAAGGTTATGGTCTGACTGTTGATGCGATTGAGAAAATCGCAGCTGAAGGTGCGCAGCTTATTATTACGGTGGATTGTGGGAGCTTGAGTCACGAACCGATTACACGTGCCAATGAACTTGGTATTGATGTGATTGTAACTGATCACCATAATGTTGCTGAGCAGCAGCCAGCTGCAATTGCTGTCATAAATCCTAAACGTTCCGGACATACCTATCCATTTATTGATTTAGCAGGAGTTGGAGTGGCGTTTAAGCTTGTGCAGGCACTGCAGACAAAGCTTGATGGGTTGCCAAGTGGCCAAGAGAAATGGTTGCTTGATTTAGTAGCACTCGGTACGGTATGCGATGTTGTAACGCTGATTGATGAGAATCGTGCAAATGTATTCTGGGGGCTTAAGGTGCTTGCAAAAACAAGGCGACCAGGTTTGAAAGCGTTAATGGCCGTTGCACGTATTGAGCCTGAGAAAGTGAACGCTAGAAGTCTGGGCTTTGGTCTTGGTCCACGAATGAATGCTGCTGGGCGGCTAGAGACCGCTCAGATTTCACTTGATATGTTAACGGCGACCGATTCGTTAGTAGCACTTGAGAAAGCTCAGGAACTTGATATGTTAAACACTGCACGCAGGACGGAGCAGGATGTTATTTATAAGGAAGCTCTAGAGCAGGCTAGGCACTACATAGATGATGATGTGTTGGTGGTAAGCGCACCAAATTGGAATCACGGAATTATTGGAATCGTAGCAGCAAAACTACTGGAAAAGTTTAAGAAGCCGACATTTGTGCTGCAAGAAATGGGCGATGAGAGTAAGGGGAGTGCTCGCAGCTATGGTGATTTTAGCGCCGCTGATGCTATAAAAAGCGCAACCACCTTAATTACCAAGGGTGGCGGGCATAAATTAGCAGCAGGTGTAACACTACCCACAAAAAATATTCAGGCTTTTCGGGAACGAGTGAATAGGCATTACCAGGATCAACGGTTAAAAGATCAAGCAAATTTACTCCTTCCGGTGGCTGATGTAGTAACAGAATTTGCGAATGTGACCGAAGAGCTTGTTGAGCTGCTCGATCACCTAGAGCCATTTGGTAATGGTAATGTTCAGCCCGTGCTTAAAACGAGCGATTTAATTGTAGAACGGGTTCGTAGGATGGGTAGTGATGGGCAGCATGTAAAACTCGAAATGCGAGGTTCTGACGGAGTAATGCTGCAGTTACTCGCATTCAATGCACCGGAACATTTTTTTGTAGAAGTTGGCGTAAAGGCTACTGCTTGGTATCAGCCAGATGTCAATGAATGGCAAGGTCGAAAAACAGTTGAAGGACGTTTGCTTCATATGGAAAACGCACAAAGTTAGCAGTATACTAAAGTCACCATTCAACAAGGAGGTGTATATGGGGGTTGAGGTAAACTATTTAGCGGTCGTACTAGCGATGGTAAGTTCCATGGTAGTAGGGAGTGTTTGGTATGCGCGCGGAGTATTTGGCAATACTTGGATAAAACTTGCGAAGATCGACATGAAAAAGCAAGGCGCTCCAGTTTGGGTACCTATCGTAGTAACAGCTGTGGTGAGTTTGTTAACAGCTTATATCTTGGCACATGTAACGTTCCTTAGTAACAAATTTTTTGGTAATAGTTTTTTGCAAGATGCATTAACAACTGCGTTTTGGCTATGGCTTGGATTAGTGGCAGCCCGATTTATTACACACGATGCATTCGAAGGCAGACCCTGGAAACTTACATTGTTAAATGTAAGTCATGAACTTGTGACACTGATGGTGATGGGTCTTATTATTGGCTTGATGGGAGTATAGTGTTTTATCTCTTGCAGATAGTCTTTATCTCTGTTACAATTGCACCTATATGGTACAAGTAACACGTAAAGACCAGCGCGAAGCGAACGAAAACGTTATTCGTCGTTTCAACCGCAAGGTTTTGCAGAGTGGTGTGCTTTCAACTGCGAAAGCTAGCATGCGCTTTAGCAAGCCGATCAGTAAAACTGAGCGTCGCAACAAGGCTATTATTCGTAAGGCTCGCAAGGCTGATAAGATGGCAAAGATGCGATTAGGAGTTCGCTAGGGGTGGCCTTAGCGGAACAAATCCAAAACGATACAAAAGCCGCCTTACTGGGCGGCAATCGTTTTGCTGGTGATGTGCTGCGAAGCCTTAAGGCAGCCATTTTAAATGAAGAAGTGGCTTTGGGGAAGCGCGAGGACGGTCTAAGTGATGAAGAGATCGAAAAGATTATTGCTCGTGAAGTGAAAAAACGCCAAGAAAGCATCAAGCTATACGAAGCTAATAATCGCCCTGAACTTGCCGAGAATGAAAAGCAAGAAATTGCCGTGATTGAGCAGTATCTACCGGAACAAATGAGTGATGAAGAGATCGAAAAACTAGTTACCGTTATAATTACCGAAATGAGCGCAAGTCCTCAACAAATGGGACAAGTAATTGGTGCTGTAAAGGCAAAAGTTGGTAATTTGGCAGACGGTGCAAAAATAGCTGAAATCGTTAAACGTAAACTGATACAATAGAGCATATGATTATATTCTTTGGTCCAACCGGCGCTGGAAAAAGCGTTCAAGGTCAGATGATGGCTGCCCGTCATTCTTGGAAGTGGCTTAGTACTGGGCAGATGCTGCGCGATAGTAATGATCCGGCAATTATTCAGGTTCTAAAATCTGGTGATTTGGTGAGTGACGGCGTGACGTATGATGTATTTCATCAGGCTGTGCAAGAAGCTAATGGTACGTATGAAAACATGATCGTTGATGGATTTCCGCGCACGAAAGCACAGGCAGAGTGGTTGTCTAAGTACATGGCAATGCACAATGAGAAGATCGACCTTGTGATCGCACTTGAAGTCCCAGAAGCTGAGATTATGAAACGACTTAAAAAACGCGGTCGTATGGAAGATACACCTGAAACCATTGCAAAACGAATGAATATCTATCGACAAAAGATGTATCCCGTGCTTGGAATCTTTGCTGAACAGGGTATCAGGATTGCACATATTGATGGCACTGGTACAGTTGGCGGAATTCATGATCGCATTGAATCGGAATTTGCAACAAGCAAGCTTGTGTAGGTAAATGTAACGTGACCCAGCCACCAAAAACTTCAGCCGAAATTGACGCGATGCGCGAAGGTGGTAAATTACTTGCTACTATTTTTGATGGACTTAAAAAAAGGCTTGCGCCCGGTATGACCGGTCGTGATGTCGATACTTGGGTAAGTGCAGAGATACAGCGACTTGGTGCCGAGGCTACCTATAAGACAAATGAAGTGAACTTTCCCGGAGTTATCTGTATCAGTGTGAATGGTGCAATCGTACATGGAGTGCCAACTGATATGCCATTTGAAAAAGGCGATGTGATAGGGTTTGACCTAGTGATTAGCCATAAAGGCATGAAGACTGATTCGGCCTTTACAACTGTTATCGGTGAGGCACCAAGTGGAGCCGTTAAGCATCTACTTAGGAATACTGAGCGAAGTTTGTATGCAGGGATCGATGCTATAAAAGGCGACGGCACGCATATTGGTGATATCTCTTCAGCTGTTGAATCGGTGCTTGGTGGAGCTAAGTTGGGAGTTATTCGGGACCTTGTGGGTCACGGAGTAGGGCATTCCATGCATATGCCGCCTGAGGTACCAAATTATGGTATGTCCGGAACGGGGCCAATCTTAAGGGCTGGCGATACGATTGCAATTGAACCTATGGCAACGCTAGGTGGTGAGCGCATAGTGGGTCCGCTTGAAGATAACTGGACATATGCTACCAAGGATGGCAGTTTAGCAGCGCACTTTGAGCACACTGTTTTAATTACTCAGTATGGTGCTGAGATCTTAACTATTTTGTAGTTTTAAGCACGGGCGTTATAATAAGGCTCATGCAAGAAAACTCTCGGTATGCCGTAGGCATCGATATCGGCACATCAACCATCCGCTGTGTCGTGGCTCATCTAGATGGTGAGGGTGGCACACCAACCATAGTTGGCGCTGGTAGCGCTGCCAATAGCGGCATGCGTAAAGGTGTTGTTGCCAACCTGCAAGGTCCGGCATCCGCGATTGATACGGCTTTGGGTGAGGCTGAACGTATGAGCGGATATCAGGTAGATAACGCCACAATTAGTATAAATGGCTCTCATATTCTAAGTGTGAAAACTGACGGCATGATTGCTGTTGGTGCCATGGATCATGAAATAAACAGGGATGATTTGCTTCGAATTGAAGATGTAGCAACTGTTGGTAAGATTCCAGCGAATCGTGAAATACTAGAGGTTGTACCACATAGCTATCGTTTGGACGGTCAGGATAACATTAAGCAGCCACTTGGCATGACGGGCACACGTCTTGAAATTCGTGCGAATGTTGTTTCTGCATTAGCACCTCATTTACACAACTTGCAGAAGTCTGCTGAAATGGCTAAAGTTAATGCTCATACTATTGTTCCAGGCGTTCTTGCAGGTGCAAAGGCGGTTTTGAAGGAGCAGCAGCTTGAAAATGGTGTAGCGGTTATTGATATGGGCGCTACAACAACCGGAGTTGCTGTATATGAAGAAGGTGACCTACAATACGTTGGCGTTATAGCTGTGGGTGGCGCAAATATTACTAACGATTTAGCAATTGGCCTTAAAACTGACCCCGAAGTTGCTGAAAATATAAAACTTACTCATGCGGTTGCAACTGGTCATAATGGTAATGAAGGTGTGAGCGTTAAGGATGGTGATGAGATTCATAGCTTTAGCGCATCGGAGATTGATGAGATCGTCGAGGCACGACTTGAAGAAATTTTTGAAGGTGTTGAGAATGAATTAAAAAAGGCTGGTCGTGCCGGTAAGCTACCGAGTGGCGTAGTGTTAGTCGGTGGTGGTGCAAATATGAAAAAAATAGCTGAGTTTGCTAAGCAAAAATTGAGCCTTGCAGCGCGTGTGGGTCACGTGAGTGGACTTGGTGGAGCAGTTGATGCAGTTGAACAACCAGAGTACGCAGTTGCCTGTGGACTCATGCTAGTTGATGCTGAAAATCTTGGCGCTAACAGTGGTAAAAAAACTACTCATTCAACCGTTAAGAATGCAAAGGCTGCCAAAGAATCTTTCAAGAAAGCTTCTGACGGAGCTAAAAAGTTTCTTGGTCGTTTCAAGGTTTAATTTTCTTGTTCATAGGTGGTATACTGAAAATGAGCAAACATTTTGAATAGGGAAGAATTGAATAAATTCTAGACAAGAAAGTGGGTAGTTACTAATGCCTGAAGTTAAACCAAGCGAAATACAGACATTTGCAAGCATTAAGGTTGTTGGAGTCGGTGGTGCCGGCGGATCAGCCGTTAATCGTATGAAAGACGCAGGGTTGCATGGTGTGCAGTTTATTGCCATGAATACCGATGCCCAGGCACTTCATAACTCTAAAGCTGATGTAAAGATTCATTTGGGCAAAGATGCTACGGGCGGTTTAGGCGCGGGTGCTGATCCCTCAGTCGGAGAAAAGGCTGCTGAGGAATCGCGTAACGACATTAAAGAAGCCCTGCAAGGTGCGGATATGGTCTTCGTTACGATTGGTGCGGGCGGTGGTACTGGTTCTGGCGCTGGCCACGTTGTTGCTGAAATTGCGCGCGAGCTTGGCATTTTAGTAGTTGGTGTTGCTACTAAACCATTTAGTTTTGAAGGCGAGAAACGTCGTGTAAATGCTGAATGGGCAGTGGCTCAGCTTGGTCGTCAAGTCGATACACTTATTACGATTCCAAATGACCGTTTATTACAGACTATTGATCGACGAACACCACTTCTTGAAACATTCAAGATTGCTGACGACGTGCTTCGTCAGGGTGTACAAGGAATCTCAGAGCTTATTACTGAGCATGGGTTGATTAACCTAGACTTCGCTGACGTAAAAGCGATCATGAGTAACGCCGGTAGTGCACTTATGGGTATTGGTCGTGCTTCGGGTGATGATCGTGCGGCTCAGGCTGCTCAACAAGCGATTGAATCTCCGTTGATTGAGGTATCAATTGATGGCGCCAAGGGAGTCCTCTTCAACGTTACGGGTGGCTACGATATGTCTATGAGTGAGATTCAGGAAGCGGCTGAGATTATCACTTCTGCAGTTTCACCTGATGCTAATATTATTTTTGGTGCTACTCTAAAGCCAGAACTGGACGATGAGCTTATTATTACGGTTATCGCGACAGGTTTCGACAGTGAATATTTTGAACAGCAAGCTGCTAGCCTAGATATGCCTACTCCTACTAATCCATCTGCTGCTCCAGCTACTTCTGAAGTTGACGAGAAGATGGTTGAGTCTGTCAACTTAGAGCTAGACAAGGAAGATCCAGCAGCTACATTTGCTGATGATTCATCTTCGTCAACCGATATTTGGAATCAGCCAGATGATGACGAAGACGACACGCCCGCATTTCTACGACGACGCAAGAAAAAGAATAACGAGTAGGAGGCTGCCGTAATGCCTGCACCACTAAATATTGGTGATAGTCGAGTATTAGAATCTCGTGAAGTTGGCGATGGTAAGACAATACGCCGCCGCCGTGAGGCGCCTGATGGACGTCGTTTTACAACGTATGAGCGTATCGAAAAGCCTAATTTGGCAGTTATTAAGAAAGATGGCACTCGTGAGCTATTTGATAGAGATAAGTTAGCTGGCGCAATTAAACAATCGGTTGGAAAGTTCTTCTCGAGTGAGGTTGAGGTAGAAGAAATTGTGAGTGATGTTGAAGATGCCATCTACAACATCGGTGATAGCGAAGTTTTCTCAAAGCAAATAGGTGCGATGGTGCTTGATAAACTTGAGGCTCGGAATCAGGTAGCCTATGTACGGTTTGCAAGCGTATTTCACGACTTTAAGACACTTGATGATTTTGTAGAAATATTGGCCAAACGTCAGCAAAAAAAATCGATATGAATGTAACGATTGTTTACAAACTTGCAACAGATCACACTAGGGCAGTCGAAGACTTCTTACGTGACTTTACAAGGCAAACTGGTTCAGAGCTTGCTACGCTTGATCCAGAAACGACTGACGGAGCGTCATTCTGTAAAGTGTATGACATTGTTGAGTATCCTACGATTGTTGCCATTACGGACGATGGACAGCTACTTAATAGCTGGCGTGGCTTGCCTTTGCCTACGATCAGTGAAGTAAGTTATTATACTCAATGAGATTATGAAAAAAGTTATAGAATTTTTTACTCACAAAGATAAGAACCTTCGCGATAATCGGTGGATATTTACGAGCATGTTAGTCGGTGCGATGCTAAGTCTACTAGCGGCATTTGTTTTATCTTTCGAGGCTTTGCAGCTTGCTAAGAATCCAGATGCTCAGCTAACCTGTAGTGTGAATGTTGTACTGAACTGTGCTACGGTTGCTAAGCATCCAACTGCTGAGATGTTCGGATTTCCAAACAGTTTTATTGGTATGATGGCTGAGCCGATAGTGATTACTGTAGCAATAGCAGGGCTAGCGGGTATACGGTTTCCGCGCAGCTTTATGGCAGCGGCACAAGTTGGCTATACTTTAGGGCTTGGTTTTGCTCTATATCTTTTTGGTATTAGCTTCTTTGTTATTCAGGCACTTTGCCCATGGTGTCTACTTGTAACACTTACAACTCTGCTGGTATGGTTTGCTATTACTCGTTATAACATTCGCGAAAACAATTTATTTTTACCAAAAAGTATTCAAGCCAAGCTACAATCGTTTATTAAAAGAGACTACGATAAACTTGTAATGCTAAGTTTAATCGCAGTCATTGTAGCGGCAATCCTAGTGAAGTATGGTGATGGGATTTTTAGCTAAAATATCTAAAGTTCCAAATTGGGCAGCAGTACTAACTATCTTTTTAGCGTGGTATATTGCGGCATCATTAACAACCTTATTTGTGACTGGCATGTATCAACAGATACTTACCTCGACGGGGATAGTGTTCGCTTGTGTGTTAGTTTTTATGTTTATAGCTTTTGTCATAGCTTGGCGGATTAATCGGACTGATTTGGTTGATCTTGCATGGGGGCCAGCTTTTATTGTGGCAGCCGTGGCTAGTTTTTTATTAAATAGTTATGATGTAGGACTTGGTTTTAACCTGCAAACTGTCGTAACGCTTTTGGTAGTGATATGGGGATTACGGCTAACGATCTCTATATCCAAACGCTTTCGCGGTCACCCTGAAGACAAACGCTATGTTGAACTAAAACAAAAATGGAAAGGTAATCAAGCGTGGAATATGTTTACGCGTATCTTCCTGGTGCAGGCTATCTTGGCTACCATCATATCTTTGGCGGTTATTCATATTAATTTGTCGTTGGAGACTCCATTTAGTGTATTCACTTATGTAGGCTTGGTCATTTGGTTGATTGGCTTTATGTTTGAAACAATAGGTGATAGGCAGTTGAGGTATTTTTTGGCTGATCCTATTAATAAGGGTAAATTGATGATGACAGGTTTATGGAAGTATACTCGTCACCCTAATTACTTTGGTGAAGCTACGATGTGGTGGGGCATCTTTGTTATGGCGCTTGGCACTGAATATGGATGGGTAGCAAGTATTACACCGGTGGTAATTACATTCCTGCTGCTATTCGTTTCGGGAGTTCCTCTTGCCGAGAAGGCATTCGAATCTAAGCCAGGCTGGGCGTGGTACGAACGACATACCAGCAAGTTCTTTCCGTTGCCTCAGAATCGGGACTAGTAAAACCATTGGAAGTGAATTAAAATACAGAGTGAATCCGTTACGAGTGGCTATCAACCACCAATCACATAGCTGATACGGAAGCGAGAAGAACTTACACGAAATATGTAAAACTAGACCTCGCCGTGAGCACTACGAAAAAGTGAATAAATAAGTGCTAAGAATCCTTTCTTAGAAACTGGATGGTACCGTCCGCGCAAGTTCCCAGCGGATTCCAGTGTCTAAGAGAGGTTTTTTATTTAGAGGAGATAACGAATATGTTTGATAAAGAACTTACATTTGCCAAACAAGTTGCTTACGAGGCCGGTGAAATAATGAAAAAATATTGGCGTACAGCGCCAGATCAAAATGCCAAGGCAGATGCAACAATAGTTACGATTGCCGATGAAGAAGTCAATCAAATGGTAATCGAACGAGTTAAAGAAGCATTCCCTGATCATGCGATCATTGGCGAGGAAGCATCACATGGTGAAGTTGATAAACATGCGTGGGTCTGCGACCCGATAGACGGAACACAGCTTTTTATTTCGGAAATTCCATTTTGTGTGTTCTCGTTAGCCTATGTATACGACGGTGAACCAAAAGTAGGGGTTGTATACGATCCATTCGAAGATCGCTTGTACTATGGTCAGATAGGCGGCGGTAGTTTCGTCAATGGCAAGTCTTTACGGGTAAAGACAGAGATGAAGCCACGAGAGACAATGGGGTTTGATTGGTGGCCATCGGCAAAATTTGACACGCTCAGTGTAGTAAAAAAACTTTCAAGAGAACGTAATGCGTACTTTATATCACCAGGCAGCGCGACTCACACCGCTATATTAGTAGCAGAGGGTGCAATGGTCGCAAGTATTTTCCCTGGTACGATGCCTGGTAATCACGATATTGCAGCAGCAAAAGTAATCGTCGAAGAGGCTGGAGGAAAGGTTACTGATATGTTTGGTAGAGCTCAGCGGTATGATCAGCCAATTAATGGAGCAATCGTAAGTAATGGGGTTGTGCACGAAGCTATTGTGAGTGCGGTTAACTCAGTAGAGGAGGTGGATGGCAATGAAGTTTAAGAGCGGTACTCGTAGACGAGCGATTGAGTATGAGAAAGATTGGGTAGAGCGCTGGAAACAAGACGGTACATTTGAAAAATCGGTTGAGAATCGATCGAAAGATAATTCATATGTGTTTTATGATGGTCCGCCATTCATCTCCGGCGTGCCGCATCACGGTACACTTCTAAGTTCAATCGTAAAAGACGCGATTCCGCGCTACCAGACTATGAAAGGCAAGCGGGTTGAGCGTGTGTGGGGCTGGGACTGTCATGGGCTGCCAGCTGAACGTTTTACAGAGAAGAAACTTGGTATCCACTCGCGCCAAGAAGTAATTGAATACGGCATTGAGAAATACATTAATGCTACCCGTCAAAACATGGTGCAGACGAGTAGCGAGTGGGAAGACGTGGTCGATCGAATTGGTCGCTGGGTAGATTTTCAGGGTGCATACAAGACCATGGACAAAGATTACATGGAGTCTATTTGGTGGGCGTTTAAGACCTTATACGAAAAGGGTAAGATTTTTGAGGGCGAGAAGGTGCTCATGTACTGTACGCTTGATGGTACACCGCTTTCTAAGGCCGAAGTTACCATGGACGCCGGTGCGTATCAGGATGTGACCGACCCAAGTGTGTATGTGAAGTTTAGACTGGATGATGGACGTATTCTGCTTGCATGGACAACTACGCCGTGGACGTTGCCAGCCAACACCGCACTAGCTGTAAATAAAGATGTTAGCTATGTTGAAGTTGAGATTGATGGTGAGCGTATGGTGGTCGCTAAAGATCTTGCAGAAAAAGTATTTACTGATGAGAAACATCAACCCTTAAGCTACGAAATTTTGAATGAATTTAACGGTGACGAATTAGTAGGCTTAGAGTATAGACCACTCTTTGTTGATCGCGGTGAAAATGCCCAAAAGGTTTGGCATGCTGATTACGTTGAGACTGAGGCAGGTACCGGTATCGTTCACTTAGCGCCAACGTATGGTGAAGAAGACTTTGAGCTAGCTAAAAAAGAAGGTTTTCCGGCTGTACATACGATTGACCAAAATGGTTTCTTCACTGAAGGTGATTGGAAGGGCGAGAATGTTTGGGAGATCAACAAAACAATCGCGAAAGACCTGAAAGAACGCGGTGTGGTTTGGAAAATTGACTACATTCGCCACAGTTATCCGCACTGTCATCGCTGTGGAACGAAACTAATGTATCGGGCTCACCCAAGCTGGTTTATGGATATTGATGGCCAGCGCGAAAAAATGCTCGAAAAAAATGAACCGATCAATTGGTTTCCTGGTCATGTTAAATACGGGCGTTTTGAAAAAACTGTCGAACAAGCACCAGATTGGAATATTAGTCGTGACCGTTTTTGGGCAACTGCTATGCCGGTGTGGAAGACAGAAAGTGGCAAAACCAAGGTAATTGGAAGCTATGCTGAGCTGAAGGAATTATCTGGTGTAGAGCTCGATGATTATCACCGTCCGTGGATTGACGACGTGACATTTGAAATTAATAGGGAGAAATATACTCGGATCGATAAAGTGATGGACAGCTGGTTCGAAGCTGGAAGTATGCCGTTTGCTCAGTTCCACTATCCGTTTGAAAACAAAGAAAAATTTGAGGCGAATTTTCCAGGTGACTTCATCGTAGAATACATTGGGCAAGTGCGCGCATGGTTTTACTATATGCACGCTATGAGTGTGGCGTTGTTTGGCGAAAATTCATTTAAGAACGTGATTGTCACCGGTAACGTCGCCGGTAATGACGGCCGCAAGATGAGTAAGAGCTACGGTAATTACACCGATCCGAACGAGCTGATGGATAAGTTTAGTGCTGATAGCCTGCGGTTCTTATTATTGAGCTCACCGCTACTCAACGGTGAAGATTTTGCATTGCAGGACAAAGAAGTCGGTGACGTAGCGCGTAAGCTTGGCATGATTTGGAACATGTATGATTTCTTTACGATGTACGCTGAGGTTGATGGCTGGGAATATGATGGCAAGCTAAGCGATCCACTTGAAGATCTCAAAAACCCCCTCGATCTTTGGATTGTTAGTCGTGTTCATCAGTTGGTTGATGAAGTAGAGAAGCATATGGATTCTTACAATATTCCAGATGCCATGAGTCCGATTTTACCGTTCCTTGATGATGCCAGTAACTGGTATGTGCGTCGTTCGCGTCGTCGTTTCTGGAAGTCAGAAGATGATGACGATAAAAACGATGCGTATAAGACACTGCATTATGTTCTGATTCGAATCGCATATATTTTGGCACCATTCACACCGTTCTTGGCCGAAGAGCTGTACCATAACCTGACTGGTGACAAAGAGTCGATTCATTTGAAGGATTGGCTGCCTGCGGGTCGCGTGGACGAATTAATGACGAATGATATGGATACAGTACGAGAATTCGTAAATATAGGTTTGATGCTACGCGCCAAAGCTGGAATTAAGGTTCGTCAGCCAATTGCTAGCGTGTCAGTGCCCATTCTTGGTACCAGCTTCGACTTTGCCCCAATCCTGCAGGAGGAACTAAATGTAAAGCAGGTTGTGCGTGATGCAGACATTACGATTGACGAAAATATTACGCCAGAACTCAAGCGTGAAGGTATTATGCGTGAGATTATTCGCCATGTACAATCGGCACGTAAGCAAGCAGGGTTAAGTGTTGATGATAGAATTCGGCTGGCTATTTCGTCAACTGACGATGAAATCATGCAGACGGTGAATGAACATGAAGAAACAATTATGGCCGAAACATTAGCTGCTGAAACAGTTGAGCATGATCTTGAGTTTACCCAAAATGTAAAAGTTGAGGGAACAGAAGTGACTGTGTCGCTTGAAAAAGTCAAATAGACTACTTGCACTTTAGCTTGTACGGGTGTATAACAAAAGCATATCTCGGGTCAGAAACAAACACAACTGAATACGACATGAGGTACGTCCTTTCTAGAAACTGGGAGAAGGTGAGGACTGTGACTGTGGTGATCGCTCGGCTATCTCGTGTAGACGCGATCCGAACCACCTTGAAAGAGGTAAGTCAGGGTCTGCCGACGAGGCATGGCCTCGTCAATCAAGATGATCTGGTAGCCTGTCTGCATCGGCTCTGCGGGCGTTTGGGATGCTCGGAAAGTGAGCTTCCGAGCCAGTTCGACGACATGGTGCTTGGCACGTCTTGCGGTCGATCGACAACTCCTGCTCAGCTGATCGACGCGCTACTCGACATGCAACTGGAGATGACTGCCTGAAGGAAGGCAGTGACGGAACTGTCTAGATGTTCAATCAGTTTCACCGATGGGGGCGGTGCGCCGTATTAGGCTGCACCGCCCCCGAAGCATGTTTGCGCGGTATTGACTTTTTATTCAGTTTATGCTTATATAGAAGTATAAACGATTAAAAACAAACATGACATTATTTCACAGAGTACTAGCATTCTTACCAGTTGATCCAATGGCTGATGGTTTAGGCGACGATATCGCATCTGAACAGGCCGAGGACGAACACTTTGATCTGCACGAGCAGCTTACTATGGATTTGGCTGATCGCTGGGAAGAGATTCTTGTTGATGAACGAAAAGATCCAGAAGTTAGTTACGTTACCGAAGATTAGTGCTATACTTTATATAGTAATATGGATCAACTAACTGATGAACAATTTGATGCTTTGATTACAAGAGCGATGGATGAGCTGCCACAGGAATATATTCACGGCCTCAATAATGTTGCCATTGTAATGGCAGATGAGCCTACTGCTCACCAACGTGAGAAATTAAAGATGCGTCATGATAGTTTACTGCTAGGTCTTTATGAAGGTGTGCCACTCCCATATCGTGGCGGTGCTCAATCAAGTGTTATTCCAGATAAAATTACGCTCTTTAAGTATCCTATTATGGCAATGTCTAGAACTGAAGCGGATCTGTTTGAGCAAGTTAAAAGAACTTTATGGCACGAGCTTGCCCATTACTATGGGCTTGATCATAGCAGGATAGACGACCTACAGACTTAGTTGTAGTTTGGCAGCTTTTTGCCAAGTCGTGTATAATGTGTATTACACATCATTCTTGAGGAATGAGTAGGGAGAGAATACGACGCGTGCGAGGTAATCGTCGACAAATCGTTCCAATGTATCGCTGGCTTTTTGTTGGCATGCTTGGCTTGGCTCTATCTATTGCTAGCTTTCAGCTTGTTTTTGTTTCAACGGCCGCCGCTGAGCAGCAGGGTAATTTATCGGAAGTGCCCAAACCTGTACTTAAGACTGGTTCGCCCGAAAGTACTTCACCGAGTGTGATGATGCCTGCAAGTGCAGTGTTGAAATGGACTCCAACAGGTAGTAATGACACTGAGGATTCATACGATATACGAGTTGCGCAGGTATCTAATATGGATGCTGCTACTGGCATGCTAACTACGCCGGTTATGCAGCAAGATGGACTAACGTCAGCCGAATACAGCATTAGCTCACTTACAGACGGAATATACTACTGGCAAGTCCGTTCGTGTAATGTCTTAATCTGCGGAGAGTGGTCGGCAGTGTGGATAGTAACTATTGATGGAATAGCGCCAGTAGCGCCAGATGCAACGCTCACAAGTGGTCTTTATGATAAATACGTAGCCTTTGCAGGTCAGGCAGAGCCTGGAACGCGTGTTACGGCTGCTGTTAATGATAGTTCATGCAGTGTTGTTGCGGATCAAGATGGTAGCTGGAACTGTCAGCTAACCACCGAATTTGAGTATGGAAACTATACGGCCAATGTTGTGAGCAAAGATACTGCTGGGAATACCAGCCAGGTAACGACAATAGAATTTTCGGTCAATGAGTTATTTGTAGCGCCACAAATTACCACTGAGGAGTTACCCCAAGTAATTGAGATCGTACCAGTAAGTCCTGCGTATCAGGTTGCTGCTTCTTTGGCTACGCCTGTGCCAATCGCAGCCGAAAACGTCAATATTGCTATTGATAATGCAACGGCTACTCAGACTGCGCCTAAACCACTTTCGACAGACGGTGGTATTGTGCAGTCAAGTGAAAATGGCTGGCAAATCTTTGGATTGCCATGGTTTGTGTGGCTTGTGGCAACCGCTGGTATTGTAAGCATATGGTTTACGCTAGGCCTGCCAACACCTAAGCAACTTAGCAATCGATTACTTTCATCTAGCTAGATTTAAATAGCTGTACTGAAAGCATTAAATTTTGTAGACTACCTATATATGAAGATTACGAAGGCGATTATTCCAGTGGCCGGATGGGGTACACGCATGCTACCCATTACTAAAGCGATTGAAAAATGCATGCTGCCAGTTGGTACGCGTCCGGTTGTTGATTATGTTGTGCGTGACTGCATTGACGCAGGCATTAAGGATATTTATTTTGTAGTGGGCGAACAGAGTGCTCAGGTGCAAAATTACTACCGAAGTAATATTCAGCTGAATGATTATTTAAGGCGTCAAGGTAAGGAAGACAAGCTACCCCTGGTTGCGCCTATTGAGGGAGTGAGGTTTCATTTTATCGTACAGCCAGCGCATGGTAAATACGGTACAGCAGTTCCTGTAGGGTTAGTTAACGACTATGTGGAGCCTGGTGAAAGTGTAGCAGTGATCATGGGCGATGATTTTTTGTATAACGATGATGGGACGAACGAGATCCAACGCCTTGTTGAAGCGGCTGATGAGGGTGGTGCAATGATAGGGGTAAATATAGCGCGTGAGAACGTCTCGAAATACGGGGTTTTACAGCTTGACAGTGACGGAAATTATCAGAAAATCGTTGAAAAACCATCAGCTGAAGAAGCACCAAGTACGCTGATCAATATTAGCAAATATGTACTACCGAAGGCGGCAATTGAAGCGGCTGTATCAATCCCTGTTAACCCTAGTAGAGGAGAGTACGAGATTACTGATGTGATTAACCAGTATGTTGTTGCTGGCGGATCAATCAAAGTAGTTGAAGCTAAAGGCGAATTCTTGGACTGCGGCAGTGTTGAAGGTTGGTTGTATGCTAATAATCGGATTACCAGCTAGCGTATTTGTAGATAGATAAAGCACAGCTGATATGAGGATTGTAATTCTACCTCTTATTTGTTACAATTGTTCAGATTGAAATTAACGAAAAGGAAGCTATGAAAGCAGTCGTAAAAGTCGGTGGCAAGCAGTATGTTGTTGCCGAAAAAGAGACCCTCCTGGTGGACCTCCTCCCGGAAGGAACAAAAGAGCTCACACTCGACGCTATGCTAGTAATTGACGGTGATAAAACTACCGTTGGTACTCCGCTGGTAAAAGGTGTGACTGTAAAAGCTAAGGTTGTAGACGAAGAAGTAAAGGGCGACAAGCTGCGCATTATTCGCTACAAAGCTAAAAAGCGTGTTCATAAAGAAACTGGTCACCGCCAGAAGTACAGCCGTATTCAGGTTGCTTCAATCGGCAAGTAAGTCCTAACGCTTTACTAGTAATCACAAAATTCCCGATCCATAAAGACGGGGATTTTTGATTGCGCTCGTGCTACAATACAAGGAAAGTATGAGGGAAGAATAAACAGATGCCGACGGTGATTGCGGTAACAAATCAAAAGGGGGGAGTGGGTAAGACCACAAGTGCTGTGAATATAGCCTTTTATTTGGCAAAACATGGTAAAAAGACACTTTTGATTGATTTTGATCCACAAGGAAATGCTACAAGTGGTCTAGGAATAGATAAGCAGTCCATCGAAACAGGAACAATGAGTGATGTCATGCTTGAACAGACCACTCTACAAGAGGTTGTTATTGTAACTAAGCATAAGAATCTTTACGTCGCCCCAGCTACTCCTCATTTAGCCAACACCGAGGTGGAACTTGCTGGAGTATCACGTAAGTTTAGTAGGTTAAAGAATGCGATTGGAACTACTGGTGAAACATATGACTTTGTATTAATTGACAGTCCACCAAGCCTTAGTCTATTAACGGTAAATGGACTAATTGCGGCACGCTATGTACTGCTGCCTGTGCAGGCAGAATTTTATGCACTTGAGGGGCTGGGTCAGCTTCTTGAGACGATGAAACTAGTTCGCAAGAATATGAATCCCACACTCGACTTGATTGGTGTATTGCCTACTATGGTTGACGGTCGTACGACGCTGAGTGGGCAGGTACACGAAGAAATTAAGAAGCACTTTCCAGGTAAGGTATTTAAAACCGTCATCCCTCGTAATATTCGCCTTGCCGAAGCCCCAAGTCATGGATTGCCAATCGGCGTCTATGATCGATTTAGTAAAGGTGCAAGGGCATATAAAACAGTTGCAAAGGAAGTAATAGAAAGGATTGGTAGCTAATATGGCCACCAAAAAAGGACTAGGGCGCGGTTTCTCGTCGCTTATTCCTGATAACTTACTAGATGAGTCGTTTGATCCAACTGTGGGTGACGACAATAAAGTAAGCGATTTACGCACGATCAAATTAGATCAAATTACTCCTGATCCAGATCAGCCGCGTCGTACATTTGACGAGACGGGTTTGACTGAATTGACTGCTAGTATTACCGAGCATGGTGTCTTGCAACCAATCGTGGTGGTACCAATTAGTGATGGTACGTATCAGATTGTAGCTGGTGAGCGTCGTTATCGTGCATCAAAGGCTGCTGGCAAGGCGACTATTCCAGCACTCGTACGCACATTGAGTGCCCAACACAAACTAGAGCTCAGCTTGATTGAGAATATCCAGCGCCGTGATCTAAATCCACTTGAAACAGCTACGGCCTATGCAAAATTACGTGATCAGTTTAACCTAACGCTTGAACAGATTGGAGCACGCGTTGGCGGTAAATCGGTAAGCGCCATATCTAACACGCTTCGTTTGCTTAAATTACCAGTGAATGTAAAACAAGCCGTAGCTGTTGGTGACATAAGTGAAGGTCAAGCTAGGCCTTTGATTGGAATAGCTGAAACGATAGCGAGTACGATCTTGCCACAAATAATCAAAGAGCATTGGAGCGCTCGCCGTATTGAGGAATTTGTTGCACAGGCGCGGCCACTTACTAACGAACAGGAATCTAAAAGGCCAACATCTCGCTCACAACAAAATGATAACCTTACGAAGCGCTTTGGGACACGAGTGGTAACCCAGCAAAGTGCACGCGGAACTGGCAAGATTATTATTGAATTCAAGTCGAATGAAGATCGTGAACGCATTGAGCGTTTACTGAGTAGCTAATAAACAAACCTATATTGAGCTAAAACGTACGAACCTTATTAAAAGGGAAGATTCGTAATGTAACTGGGCCAACTACATCGTAAAGAGGAATTAACCCAAGCCCGTTACGAGAGTCTTTGGAGTAGCCTTCGGCGCGGTGGTCGCCTGATACAAATAGAGTACCTTGTTGAACGGTTTCGTCAACACTGCCTGCTGTGAATGCTCCAGGCTCACCATGATTTGCGTCGTCCGGATTGAAGCCGCTTGGGTGCTGTGTGTTGTAGACCGTAAACTGACCATCTTTGAGTACAACTCGCTCACCAGCAAAGGCAATAACGCGTTTTACAATGTACTCCTCACCAGTACCAGGGACGTAAAGAGGATTTTTGAAGACTATAACTTGGCCACGACCAGGTATGTAGGATTGGTTTTGGAGCTGAGCAACTGTAACTGGAATACGATTGACAATCAATCTATCACCCGTAAACAGGGTTGTTTCCATACTTGGGCCTTCTACGTTGAAACTACGAAATATGAAAGCATTAATGAAAACAGTGCCGAGCAGTACACAGAGCACGAAAACCAGGATGCCAAAAGCATCTTTTAAAGCTTGATGTCGTTCTAAAAAGCTTGCGTTCACTTTCACTACTATACACTACCGCGAGCGTGATGAGAGTTAGGTTAGGGTATGATTTTACAACCAAATTAAAGCAAAAATTTGCTATAGTAGTCTATTAGATAGGTATGCGAAAACAAACTTCATCAATCGATGGTTTTGTTCCTCGTCGTGGGCCAACCGTCGGTGGCGGTAATAGTCAACAGCTTGGACACCCCAGCCCCGAAGAGAGGGCCAGTATTGGACGTGCTTCACGTCCGATGAGTCAAAGTACTCCTTCTCGTCCTGTTAGTGCGGGCAAGCGTGAAATTGATGAATCGCTTTCGCGAATTCATGACGAAGAAGCCGTTAGTCCAAAAAAAGGTATATTCAATCGCAAGAAAAAGGCTAAAAAACCGATAAGTCGGCGCCGTAAAGTAATCAAGCGGTTGGTTCTCCTTATTTTCCTAATTGGCTTCATCCTTGCTGGTTTTGTTGCTGTTCGCGCTCTTATTGCCAGCAGTAATGTGTTTCAGGGTAATATCTTTGATATCTTTCAATCGAAACCGCTAAAGATGGATGAGAATGGTCGAACTAACGTGCTAGTTTTTGGCACAAGTGAAGATGATCCTGGCCATGAGGCTGCGTATTTGACCGATTCAATTATGGTGATAAGTATCGATCAAAACCAAAAAAACGCGTACATGGTAAGTATTCCACGTGATTTGATTGTTGATTATGATACGGCATGTTTTGCGGGCTATGAAGGTAAAATTAATGCTCTGTACGGATGTTACTCAGACGAGGGCGATCCAGAAAAAGAAACCGAAGGTGCTGCTGCCTTAAAAAAGAAGGTTGGTAGTATCTTAGGGCTTGACATCCAGTATTATGCACACGTTAACTACACGGTTGTACGCGATACGGTAAAGGCGCTGGGATCAATTGATATTACGATTGAAAGTAAAGATCCACGGGGTATTATGGACTCAAACTTTGATTGGAAGTGTAAGGATGGCAATGCTAGGGCGTCTCAGGCGACAATCCTCAAGAATTGTCCTCCGAGTGGTCACTTCATAGATTATCCGAACGGCAAGGTGACACTGGATGCTGAACACGCTCTTTACTTAGCGCAGGCCAGGGGGGCACATGCGCCAACATATGGATTGGAACGTTCAAACTTTGACCGTGAAGTAAACCAGCAAAAGATTGTTAAAGCGATTCGCGAAAAAGCGGTTAGTGTGGGCACGCTTGCTGATATAGGAAAAGTCACGGGACTAATTGACGCGCTGGGTAATAATTTACGAACTGATTTTGCAACTTCCGAAGTACGCACGCTTGTTCAACTTGGGCAGGATATCCAGTCCACCGATATCCAGTCCTTATCGCTTGTAGAGGAAGGAAACGAGTTGGTTGGCTCAGGTTTAGGTGGTGTTGTGCCTAACGCTGGTAATTTCGAATATGCCGAAATCCATGCCTTTATTGCCAAGGGGCTGTCAAGTGATCCTGTTGTAAGAGAGGGCGCTAATGTGGTCGTAATGAACGGCACTCAAATGCCCGGACTGGCATTAACGGAGTCAGACAAATTAACAGAAGCTGGTTATACTGTGTCGAATGCCACTAATGCACCAACAACCGACTATAAGACCACCACGATATACCGTATTAACCAAAAGGCTATGAATGGAACTGCAAAAGCACTCGCAAAACGCTACGGTATCAAACTTACCACTACAGCTCCTAGTTTTACGGTTGATGGAGGTGTTGATTTTGTAGTGATCATAGGTGCATCAAGTATACCGAAAGATTCATCTAACTAATTCTTGCAAGCAAAATGGTACAATAAAGACTATATGGAGCTACTTAAAACAGTCCGCAAACGCTCGTTCCTAAGTGAGGTGGCATATATAGTGCTTAATATTGTGCTTGCAGTTGCACTGCTTGTTATTGTGCTAGTTGTAAATGTTCCATGGCCAGCTCTTGGGGTAGTTCTGCTCAGTAAGTGGCGTGTATTTGCAGTACGGTCGCGATATTGGACGGCTAATATTCGGGCAAATATGGTCGACACTATCGTTGGTATAAGTATGGTGGTGTTTTTATATGCGGCTAGTGGTAATCTTCCGATCCAGTTACTGCTGACTGCACTATATATAGCGTGGCTTCTTGTCTTAAAACCACGCTCAAAACGTTCGTATATTGCGGCTCAAGCAGCTGTGGGATTAGTCGCTGGTATGAGCGCCATCGTACAAATTTCCCCAACTTTGCCCTCATCGGTTGTTGTAATTGCGGCATGGGTTGTAGGATACTCTGCGACACGACATATTTTAAGTGTGCAGCATGAATCGCACATTAACTTTCTAAGCTTATTGTGGGGATTTGTTGTTGCTGAAATCATGTGGCTTGGGTATCACTGGACGATTGGATATACACTCGGTTCAGCTTTGCAGTTGTCGCAGGTGGCAATCATCATCGCCGTCCTTAGCTTCCTAGCGGAACGTGTGTATATGAGCCATCATCGCAACGGTACGGTTGTTTCATCAGATGTGCTAATGCCGGCTCTTCTATCAGTGAGTGTTATCGGAGTGCTGCTATTCGTATTTGGAGGAGCTGCTACGATATAGCAGATGAATAAATGATTCAGGGAGGGGAGATAGTATAGTCATGAGTAAAAATAGTGAACCACTTGGTGCAAATACTTTGTCTGATCATGCATCGTCAAAGCAAGCCCAGCAAACAGAGAAACCTGTAAATCGCCGTCCTTCGACTCCTACTATTGTTTTAGTTGGGTTGATTGTCATGGTAATTTTGGGGGGATTAGCTGGATTTAGTGGAGCATGGTTACAAGACGCACTAACAGGTGATGTTTCGCGGGCAGGAACTGTCCTTAACACCTCTGCAACTGATGGGAATAGTGTGACTACACCTAACGAGGAATCAATCGCAGCCGTAGCCAAGGCTGTATCACCAAGTGTGGTATCAATTCTTACTAAAACGGAACAAGTTTCTCGTCTTTACAACCAAAGCTATCAGCAAGAGGGCGCTGGAACTGGCATGATCGTTAGCTCAAACGGGTATATTATGACCAATAAACACGTTATTGATGGTGCCGGTACTGTCACGGTTGTTCTACCAGATGGTAAGACATACGATAACGTCGACGTTTTGGGCGCTGATCCTTTGAATGACGTTGCTTTTTTGAAGATTAAAAATGTAACGGGTTTGCCGGCTATTACATTTGGTGATTCAAAAACAGTTCGAATCGGTCAGACGGTCATTGCGATTGGAAATGCATTAGGGCAGTATCAGAACACAGTAACAAGCGGCATTATATCTGGAACAGGGCGTCCAGTAATCGCTTCTAGCGATGGATCGGGTAATGGTGCCGAGAGCTTAACTGACTTATTGCAAACCGATGCTGCAATTAACTCAGGTAACTCAGGCGGCCCGCTTCTTAATCTAAAAGGCCAAGTAATTGGTATTAATACGGCTATTGCTCAAGATGCCCAAAGTATTGGATTCGCCATTCCGATCAGTGCAACCAAAGGCTTACTAAATCATGTCATTAAAACTGGTAAGGTGGAGCGAGCATATCTTGGTGTACAGTATGTTTCGATTAATGCACAAGTTAAGAATCAGTATGACTTAGCAGCCGATAAGGGTGATTATGTAACAGCCGATCGCGGTAATAGTGTGCAGCCAAATGGTCCAGCTGATAAAGCTGGCATCAAGGACGGCGATATTATCGTAAAAGTTAATGATTCGTTGGTTGGGGAAGTCGCAAGTGTATCAAGCCTTGTGTCGGAATATGAGCCTGGCGATAAGGTAATCATTATCGTACTGCGCGGCGGAAAACAGCTTTCACTTACGGCAACACTTGGCACGTATTCAAACTAACTAGCCTAGCTGCAGGGTAATCGAAAACTCACCGCGAGACAGTTCGCTAAAGCCGTGTTTTTTTGCGAATGCGTGAATATCATCAAGCTGGCGTGAGTCAGCTTCTAGTAGCAAGAATGCGCCAGGTTTGCTACGGCCAGCCGCTTGTTCAATGCATCGTTTAATGATTGCTAAGCCCCTATCCTCGGCATATAAAGCTTCGGCAGGTTCGCTTGCAAGCTCGGGTGATTGATCCCATGATCTATCTACGTAGGGTAAGTTGGCTACTATGATATCAGGTGAATAGGGGTAGCTCGTTAGTACATCGCTCACGAATGTCTCTAGCTCTGCACCTAGTAAGTTAGCGTTTTTTTCGGCTACTGTCAGCGCGTGACGACTAGTGTCAACCAGTGCTACATCAAGCTCAGGGATCTCTAGTTTGGCGCTGATACCTAAGCATCCACTGCCAGTTCCTATATCCACCAGACGCTTTGTGCCTATATTCGGTAGTGCAGATGTGTTTGGTAGTATTTGCTTTAAAGAGCTAATCAGTTCCTCTGACTCTGGTCGAGGGATGAGTACCGCTGGAGTGACTTGGAAGCGGCGGCCGTAGAACTCCTTATGACCAATGATGTAGGCAACTGGTACCCGGTCTTTGCGCAGCTCCAGCCTGGCATTAGCTATATCTTCAGTGCGCATGCTAATCTCTTCATCAGGATGGGCGTGTAGGTATGTTCGAGGATGACGAATTGTGTGGGCAAGGATGATTTCGGCATCAAGTCGTGGTGAAGGCAGCAGATCATCTGCCAACTCGTTTGATGCTTGCTTAAGCCATTCACTAATTTTCATACTTTTATTATCTCACCTCTTGCACAATACGCAAAATATTGACAAATATGCTTAAGTGTGATAGGATGAATCCATGAGTGAAACTCGCCGACGAAATCCGAATAGATTATTTGCACCACTTGCTGGTGCTACTGCGATTGCTGCAGGTGTTTTTGCGGTACAAAGCGCATTCGCTGATAAACCCGCTGATAAACCCTATGATCGTGCTGAAGCTTTGGTTCACGCAAGCACAAGTGTTAGTGAAGAAATTGGTGATGCTGAGTCTGGCTGGGGTCACGGCGCTGCCGAAAGAGCTATTGAGAAAGCGGTGAGAAAAGCGGTAGAAGCTTCTTTAGATATAATGTCACCAGTGAGGACTGCTGATATTGATAAGCTTATCAAAGAGCTTCCAGTCTTTAATCAAGCAAATGAGGCACTTGATATGGCTGGCTATGATGAAGTTGTGCCAGATGTTGGTGATCAACTTGAGCTTGCTGTAGAAGTTACCGTAGATTCGAATATGGAAGATGTGTCATACGAAGTGACTGACGCTAAAATAATTGATCTTCCGAACAATCAAGAATAAGATTTATATATCTGTGTTCTGTGCTTTAAGTTCACGCTCGTAGGCCTGAAGTTTTTCAATTAAATCGTCAATATCCCCGTTCATAGCAGCGGGGATGTTTGATCGTGAGTATCCAATCCGATGGTCGGTAATACGATCTTGCGGGAAGTTATAAGTGCGGATTTTTTCTGACCGATCACCTGAGCCAATTAAACTACGACGTTCGCTGGCAAGTTTTGATTGTTCTTCGTCGATCTTTGCTTGCAGTAAACGTGAGCGAAGTACGCTCATGGCTTTATCTTTGTTCTTAATCTGCGATTTTTCGTCTTGGTTGGTTACGACAAGACCAGTTGGAAGGTGAGTAATACGCACCGCGCTATCTGTCGTGTTAACACTTTGGCCACCATGGCCACCGGCACGGTAGACATCAATCTTAAGATCATTGGCGTTAATTTGGATATCAGTTTCTTCAGCTTCGGGAAGTACCGCCACGGTAACAGTGCTGGTGTGAATACGACCCTGTGATTCGGTGGCAGGGATGCGCTGAACGCGGTGAACACCAGACTCGAACTTAAGAAATGAGTAGGGCGCATCGCCTTTAATTTCGAACACAACTTCTTTGTAGCCACCAGCATCATTGGGGCTTTCGCTCATTTGTTCAGTTTTGAAGTTATGGGCTTCGCACCAACGTAGGTACATACGGTATAGCTCGGCTCCAAACAAGCTAGCCTCGTCACCACCGGCACCTGCGCGAATCTCCACTATAACATTCTTTTCATCGTTGGGATCCTTGGGTGTAAGCATGATAAAGAGTCTATCTTCCAGCTCTGACAATTCGGATTCAAGTAGGGGCAGTTCTTCTTTGGCTAACTCTGCCAATTCATCGCCGCCGCCAGATAATTGCTTAGCTTCTGTGATTTGCTTCTCTAGCTGTATGCGGCGCATACCAGCTGCAATTAGGTCATCAAGCTCACTCAAACGACGGTTCTTGCTTCCAAAGTTTGGATCGTTATACGCGTCGGGACGGGATAATACTTCTGTCAATTCAGATTTTTCTTTGGTAAGTTCGTCGATATCAAGACTAATTTTTGGCATTACTGAATAAGTATACTAAATGATCGGGTGAAATAACAGAGGTAGATTATGATTTTGGTAGTGGTTTACGAGTCGCAAGCAGGATAATACCTACGACGATACCTGGCAGCCATGAAATAACAGACACGATACCCACAACCAAGAGAATAATGTTGATTATGACACTTGCAGGATTGACGAAAGATCCATCAAATACGCCAGCATAGCTTAGGGCAAGGTGTAGGAGAGGCCGACCAATAAAAGTAATAATGAGTAGGACAGTGGGGACAATTAAGCAAATTAATCCCCAGATGAGTTTTTGCTGGTTGGCTTTCCTAATGGATGAAACGTCTGTCATATTCTATACGTATCATACCATGAGGGGCCAAACTAAAAGCCGATGGTTTGAACATCGGCTTTTAGCTCTTTGTGGCTTAAAGTAGGGCGTTATTACTCTGCTTGAGTCGTCTTTTTCGCCTTAGAAGCGGCTTTTTTCTTCGCCTTGTTCGCGAGTTCGATCTTGCGAGCTTCGGCGGCTGCAAATTTAGCTTTGAAGCGATCAACACGGCCTTCGGTGTCGATAATTTTTTCCTCACCAGTAAAGAATGGGTGAGATGCGCTACTAATGTGCACCTTAACGAGGGGGTATTCGTTGCCGTCTTCCCACTTGATGGTGTCGTTAGTTTGCGCAGTGCTTTGCGTTAGAAACGCGAAACCCGCCACATCGTCGCTAAATACGACTGGGCGATAATTGGTTGGGTGAATACTGCTTTTCATATCTTGGTGATTATAGCGGTTTTTCACTGCTGTGTCAAAGGGTAGCTAACACTGGTTTCATAATAGGAGCATAAGTAGTATTATTTATACATATGCGTCTAGTTGGGATGGGGAATACTGCTAAAAAAGGCTTTGCACTGCCTACTGTTTTAATTGCCTCGGTCGTTATGATGATCGTGCTACTCGCTTCGTTGCAAGCGACTTCGTCTGCAAGTGCTAGTATCCGTGGGCAGTATAATCAACGATTGCTTGACTTAGCTACAGAGGCAGGCTTGAATTATGCAAAATACTGCTTGAGTCAAAAACAGAATCCAACTTGGACGGCATTAAAGCCCAATACGGATTGTGATGGTAACCAACTAGTAAGTTGTGATAACAGTTCAACAAATGCTAGCTGCTGGGTGCTGTACTCAGGACAATACAAAACAACGTTTCAGGTAGATCCACCTGTTACTAGTGGTCAGAAGGTGACGGTTAACGTAAAAGGTACGATGTATTCTACTCGAACGAGTAATTCAGACATCGTTACCACCCGAACCTCCAACAGAACACTTGATATTACGCAAACACGAGATCTTGTTGGCGAGCGCGCAACCAAACGCTTTTGGTATGTTGGAAGATCAGGAAGCGTTAAGTTGGATTTTGGTACATCGGGTATTGTAACAACACCACCTCAAACTGTGAATGCATCTGGCCCTGGGTTTGGTGAAGGTATGACGGTGATTACGGATACCTCTGGTAATCTGTTATTTACGTCAAGTGGTCTGCGTGCGTACGATAAAAATAATCTTGTGATGCCAGGCAGTGCTACTACTCTTGGACCACCAAATGATGCGTACGATGCAGCTGAGGGGATCGGTGCGCTTGGTGCTTCTGGCTCAACATCCCAAGGTGTAATAGCCTTTCCTATAAACGGCAATGGAAGGTACATGATTATTACCAATAGTGCTGGTAGCGATACGGCTGGTCCTAAGCATTTAGGGGGATATGGCATATTAACAAAATCAATCGTTAATATGAATCTAACAGGTTCAAACGGCAGTATTGGGGATATTGAGCCTGGTTCAATTCACCAAATTCAAAGAAGCGAATTAGTGAACCAGTCAGGCTCACTGATGGTTGAAGAGGATCCGAATGGTTCAGCCTACGATAACTACACCGGACAGTATATGACCGCAGCACCTGAAGCCAACGGTAAGGGGTATTGGATTGTATTTGGCACACCTGGGCGAGGTTGGTTTTATGCGGTTCTATTTAACAATGCAGGTGAGATTGATCATGTTGTACGATCGGCTACTCCAAGCGGAGTGATGCCAGCTTGTAGATTGAGCGGCGATAGCTTTATAGCAGCGTATGGCACAATGCACTTTAATGATGACTATAACAAATTAGTACTAGCGAGTGGTACGTATGCCTGTTCGTCGTCTACAGCTACAGGTGACAAACTGCCAAGCACTTATCCGGCAGCCACAGCCTACAATGCAGGGCATATGTATCTGCGAAGCTTTGATAACGCAACGGGAGTATTTGGTAATGTTTATAATTCACTGGGTAGTCAGCAGTGGTATGGGGGATATAGTTGTGCTGTATCCGGGCAGCGTAATGCTGCATATTCAGCAGATTTTTCGCCTAACGGTGATTACGTGTATATGTCGACGATTTACCCGGGTAAGCTGTATAGGTATAGGATAACTGGTAGTGATCTTACATCAGGGGCTACAACCATTGGGGCGACATTACAATATGTTGGTGATACTGATGATCGTGGCTCGTCTGCTACCACGAACGGAGGGCAGGTACGTCGGGCACCGAATGGTAGGATGTACACTGCACAGCAAAGTGGCGCGGCAATTGGTGTTCATACGGCACCAGATAGTTCGGCAGCAGCAGCCTACTCTAGTACTTGTGGTACGAGCGCTTCCAACTACAACAGGAATGGTCTAACACTTAGTGGTAGCATTCAGAGTGGTCTTGGTTTGCCAGATTACTCAACTCAATACATTCCACGTATTTTACAGTACTAGTATTCGACAAATTCCTCTATTGCATGGTATAATAGCTAAGTAATACATTTTAACGAAACAACATTCGTCGAATATCCTCCCGAATAATCGAGGCTGACGAATGTGAAGGGAGAAGGATATCATGGCTATTGCTGTTGATATGAAGGCTCTACTGGAAGCCGGTGTGCATTTTGGCCACAAAACCAGTCGTTGGCACCCTAAGATGGCGCCGTACATTCACTCAAAGCGTCAAGAAACGCATATTATTGACCTTGTAAAGACTGCTGAAGGTTTAGAACAAGCTTTGCCATTTCTTACAAAAGTGGCTACAAGTGGCAAAAAGGTACTTTTTGTAGGCACAAAAAAGCAGCATAAAGACATCGTAAAAGCTGCAGCTGAACAAATTGACCAGCCGTACGTTACCGAGCGTTGGATCGGTGGCATGCTTACAAATACGCAAACCGTAAGTAGTCAGATCAAAAAGCTACATGATCTTGAACGCCGAATGGCGAGCGGAGATCTTGAAAAGCGTTATAACAAGCTTGAAGTACAACGATTTCAGGAAGAAATTGATCTCCTTAACACCAAATACGGTGGTATTAAAAACCTAGGTGGTACCCCAGGGGCTATAGTTGTGGTTGACACCTTGGCTGATGCTGGTGCGATTCGTGAAGCGAAGAATCTGGGAGTTCCGGTAGTGGGTGTGGTTGACACCAACGCTGACCCTAGCTTGGTAGATTATGTTGTACCTGGGAATGATGATGCCATTAAAGGTACTGAGCTACTGCTTAGCTATTTTGTAGCGGCTGTTAAAGAAGGTTTGGGCGCAAAGAAAGAGGAGAAATAAAGATGGGCGTAACGATTGACGACATCAAAAAGCTGAAGGAATTAACGGGTGTTGGATTGACTGACGCTAAAGCTGCTTTGGTTGAAGCGGATGGTGACTTTGATAAGGCACTTGAAGCAATGCGCAAAAAAGGTCTGACAAAAGCCGAGAAGAAGGGTGATCGTGAAACTCGTGAGGGTATTATCGATAGCTATGTCCATTCAGATCGAATTGGTGTAGTAATTGAGGTGAACTGCGAGACTGATTTTGTGGCACGTCTTGATGAGTTTAAGGAACTTGCTCATCAACTTGCTATGCAGGTTGCAGCAATGAATCCGCAATACGTTTCGTTTAGCGATATTCCAACTGATGAATATGAAGCCAAGAAGAAAGAACTGCTTGAAGGGGATTCACTGAAAAGCAAGCCAGCCGAAATGGCCGAGAAAATCGTTGAAGGTCAGCTTCAGAAACATTTTGGTGAGCAGGTGCTACTTGCTCAAGCGTATATACTTGATGACTCAATGACCGTTGAAGGTCGCATTAAGCAACAGATCGCTAAGAGCGGTGAAAATATTACAGTTGGTCAATTCAAACGCATTGAACTTGGTGTAACTGAGTAGAAACTATTTTCCATTGTATGTAATACGATGCTTGATTTAAGAGCATCGTATTTGCTTATCGGCAGTTCGATGACCCTCTAGTTACAATACTGGTGAGCGACATCGTTGGATCGTTCTGAGATTCGGTTGCGACGTAATTGGGTTCAATGGCTATGATAGATTGTTCGGGAATACCAGCTTTAAGTAGATCGGCTTTTAGGGCTTTTGCACGATTTTTTTCTAAATTGTAATCAGACCTTTGTTGATAGGTGGTTGCTACCGTAATACTGAGTGATTTATCTTTATGCTCGTTAAAAAATGCGCCGAGTTTTTTAATATAGCTTTGTGTCGTTGCTTTGGTTTTATCCAGGTATTGAACACCGTCGGGTTGATAGTCAACGACATATATGTCAAATGCATCGGCTGATGATAGATTAGAATCAGCTTTTTCACCAGTAAGGCTAAAATAGTCGTTTGCCGTTAAGCAGGCGGGTCGGCTCAAATAATCAGCCGCTAGAATCGCCCAAGTTCCACCGCCAACTAGTAGTATGCATAAACCTATAAATATAAAAAGTTTCTTTTTTGATGAAGGTTGTTTTTCGGGTGTATATTCCAACGAAGATGCGAAGGCGGCCGCAAAACTATCATTAGGTTGATTTGGGCTGCTACTGGCTGGCGTTTGGTATGAGTTATTATCCATAGTGGTTACTATGCCTGGAGCCTCTTTTTAATTTTTGCGACTGTATTACTACTAAGCCCCAAACCCTCAGTAAGATACCCATCAATTGTTTTATATCTTTTACGTGCTTCGCGAAGACCGGCTAACATCCAATCTTCCTGAACCTCACCAGAACTGGCACTGCGCATGTATTCCGTCATGATTTGGCTTTGGCTTGCCCCTGCAATATGCATAAGCATGGCAATTGCCCAGCCAGTACGATCTTTGCCAGCAACACAGTGGATTAGGACAGGTTTATTAGTGTTTGCGATAATGGTAAGCGCCTGAGAGAAAGATTTCCGGTTGGCGGCATTATTTACAAAAGTTTTGTAATCAAGAGTTGGAGTAACAGGGAGGTTACGTCGCGTTGTACCGGGTATCGACTTGTCGGAATCACCACCATCGCGAAGATCAATAATCGTGCCACCCTTCATGGCGGTTTGAAGTTTTTTGATATCGCTTGCTGTAGCTTTACTGAGCTGTGCCGAACGTAGTATCAGTCCACCTTTTACGGTGCCACTCCCTCCGATATCTCTAAAGTTTTTTACTCCAGCAAGAGTAAGTGTCACTAACTTATTCTCGGCATCAGTAGTGTCGTCTTTGGTTGAGGAGCTGCTACTGCACTTGCTGCAATCTTTGCTGCCACCTGGATTCATATCCTTTTGTTTGCTTATAGAAACTCGAGGTGCAGAGATGCTATTAAAGATACCACCAGGTACCAGGAACTGAAGCAGGGAATACATCAGTGCAAAAGCAATTAGTCCTATACACGTATTTGTGAGGATGCTTTTTGCTTTATTTAATTGATCTGCTTTGTCTTCGGCGGTACTCCACAGCACTGCGGCGTAGATAAAGCCTGCTACGGCCATCACGCCAACTCCAGCGGTGAGGATATTAATCATAATGAGTAGCAGTGACCAGATACCAGACTCTTGTGTATCTCCTGATTTCTTGCTATCACATTGAATAATAGTGGTATCAACACTTGCACACTCTGCAGCATGAACGGGAGTGTGAAAAAGAACCAAAGTTAAAACGAGTGATACGGCTAAAATACTCAAGACCGACAATAACCTTGCCTTAGAATTTAGCAAAACACTGCTTAACATAACCTTTATATCATAACGGGCGCTTGGTAAAAATAACAGAGTATTCTTAATTGCATAAGCTACTAAGTCGTATTATTTAAGGCGAATATAAAGATCTGTACTTGTTGCTAAGTCTGTTGCTATCTTCTTAGCACCTACCGAGTCTGGATGGAGACCATCAAGCGTGGTTGAATATACTCCTGCGTCAGTGTAGTTTACCCCAATCCTTTTAGAATTTGCTTTAACTTCAGATGCTATGTCACCGGCTTTATCGGTTGGACGAAGCACGAGTGTATATACGTTTTTTGGTGATATGTCATTTGACTTTAGGAGTACCGCGAGTTGGGTGAAATATCGCCTAATGCCTTCGGGGGCGGTGTTTTTATTGCGATCATTTACTCCACCGGCTATTATGATGGCTTTTGGTTTAATCTTATTAATCGCAGATAGTCGTTCATAGAAGGTGGTACCATCACTGCCCTTGGTGATATAACCTGACCCGCTTTTTGCAGACAGTTTGAACATACCTCTTTTGTTATCAAGCAAGTATTGCCACCATTTCTTATTGGTTTGACCACCCCATGCCTGATCACTAATCGAATCACCAATAATAAGTACCTGATTGGGCTTGAGTGTGGAGCCAATTTCTAAGCCAGTCCCTGACTGAACGGAAGATAAAGATACGATTGTACCGTTAGTTGCAGCTGAAAAAACTGGATATTGAATAGGTGCACAAGCAATGGCTGCGCAGACTAAACCAGCAGTAATCTGTGAATAAAGGTTCATTGTCATGACGTATCATATAATATTATGAACGCTAACGCTAAAATGCCAAGGCTATATTATCTGATTTAAAGCGAAATAATAGATGCATTAATTTTTAGTTCATCGCGCAGATCGGTAGCAGTGATGATAGTTTGATAGTTAGTAAGTGCTTTCATGAGGCGTTGTTCACGATGGGTGTCAAGCTCTGAAAATACATCATCAAGCAGTATGAGCGGCTTCTTGCCGGTATGATGTTCCTGGAGTTCAACTTCAAGTAGCTTGAAGGCAAGCATGATAGTGCGCATTTCACCACGTGAGGCGATTTCGGAAGCTGGATGATTGTTGAGTAAGAGCTCAAGGTCGTCACGATGTGGGCCGATAGATGTAAAGCCTCTAAGTCCATCAGATTGACGCGATGATTCAAGCCTGGATAGGATAGTTTGCTGCAATACATCAGCTTCGCCTTGAATTTCTGAAATATATTTTGATAGTACGGTGTTTTCTGATTCCGTAAGCTGTGAATAAATTCTGGATAAATGATCATTTGCATGGGCGAGAAAATTTCGTCGTGCTTTGATGATGCTTGCACCAAGTTCAGCCAACTTCACGTCCCAGGCGAAGAGGTGACTTTCCCATGCGTCGCGTTTCATGATCTCAAATTGCTTTAGAAGCTCGTTACGCTGCAGGAGTGTGCGTCCGAATCGGCTAAGAACGGTTGAATAGGTCGGCGAAAGGCGGGCGATAATGCCATCGATAAAATCGCGTCGTCGCTGCGGGCTAGAGGTTAAAAGTCGCAGCTCATCAGGTTCAAACAGCACCACCGGTAGTCGATGTTTCGCAGGGAGTCGACTGTTTGACGACGTATCTTGTATGAATTGCTTTGTTAATCGTCCGTCAGGTGTGGTTGATAATGCAGCACGCCTATCTGGCTGATCGTTGAATTCGAGCTTAAGTTCTGCACGCTGACTACCGTGTGCGATCATGTCACGGTCGCGCCCTCGAAAACTTGTACCTTGATGTAATACATAGATTGCCTCAAGCAATGTTGTCTTGCCTGTACCGTTGTTACCTAGTACGAGAGTTATTTCTGGGTGTAATTCGGCTGAATAAAGCTCATAAGAACGTATATTATGGAGTGAGATTGATCGAAGTGTCACATAATGAGTATAGCACCAACAGAGGTACCTATAGCATATCGCAGTCCATACTATCATGGGCTATCAACTAGATTT
>JALRBJ010000006.1:0-40067 GCA_023257815.1 Candidatus Saccharimonadia bacterium
GATGACACTATGATTAATGTTCCAAAGCAGTTCGGTGGTCTCACCAGCCAAGAGGCTCGCAAACGTGTTCTAGCAGCCCTGCAAGCCGAAGAACTACTCAGAGGCGAAAGTGATATTGAACACGCCGTAGGCCATTGCTACAAGTGTGGTAGCGTCATCCAGCCTCTTATCAAAGATCAGTGGTTTATTAAAATGGAACCCCTTGCCAAGGAAGCTATTAATGCAATCGAGGCAGGGGAGGTACGCTTCATCCCCGAAGCACGGGGTAAGCAGCTGCTCAACTATCTCGCTGGTATTCGTGACTGGAACCTATCTCGCCAAATCCCTTGGGGTATTCCAATTCCAGCCTTCCAGAACGAAGCCGATCCCGATGATTGGATATTCGACGAAAGGGTAGACGAGGAGCACATTACTATCGACGGTAAACGCTACCGCCGTGAAGAAGACACGTTTGACACATGGTTTACCTCTGGTCAATGGCCATTCATCACAACCGACTACCTTAATGAAGGGAAGTTGGCTCGCTTTTATCCAAACGCAGTTATGGAAACTGGCCACGATATTTTGTATCCTTGGGTATCACGTATGATCATGCTTGGACTTAAGATCACCGGCAAGGTACCTTTTAAAGATGTTTACCTGCATGGTCTAGTACTCGATGAGCATGGTCAAAAGATGAGCAAAAGCAAGGGCAATGTTATCAACCCTATTGAAACACTCAGTGAGTACGGATCTGACGCCTTGCGACTTGGGCTTGTAGCAGCCCGCTCCGCCGGTCAAGATCAAGCATTTAGTACTACCAAGGTAGTAGCAGGGCGTAATTTCTGTAACAAACTATGGAATATCGCTCGTTTTATCGAGGACAAGCTTGGCGATAATTATCAACTGGCGCATCCAGAACCTCAGACCTTAGCCGATCACTGGATTATTCGCGAACTCACCGGTGCTGCTTCACAAATAGAAGAATTATTGGCAGATTACCGTTTTGCCGAAGCCTCTGAGGTGGTGTATCACACTATTTGGAGTAGCTTAGCGGACTGGTACATCGAAGCATCGAAGCAGCAAGATAACCCAAACATGCTTGCCTGGGCGCTTGATACAAGTCTTAAATTAGCGCATCCGTTCGCTCCATTCGTTACCGAAACCATTTGGCAAACTCTGCCGTGGTACAAAAAAGGAAGTATGCTCATTACCTCACCATGGCCAACTAGTGTTGAGTATAATGACATCGCAGCGGCTGAATTTGAACGTATTCAGTCACTTGTTAACGAAATACGATTCGTTACTGCCGAATTACCAGGTAATAAAAAATATACTGTCAACTATCACAGCGATAGCCTTGTAGCCGATAATGCCGATATTATTAGCAAGCTCGCTCGACTTGAATCAATTGAACAAACCGAACAACCCCGTGGCTTACGACTTGCCAACTCTGGCCGTGAAGCATGGCTCGTGATTGATGAAGAAACCCTTTACGAACACCAATCCAACCTTGAGGTACGTTTAGCCGAAGCTAAGGCTCGATTAAAAAACCTTGCTGCACGCTTAGCCAACGACCGTTATGTCTTGCAGGCGCCAGCCGAACTAGTTGAAGCCTCGCGCAAGGAAGCCGAAGAAGCTAAACAGCTGATTGAACGCCTTGAAGCCGAGTTACAAGTTATTAAAGATTAGACAAGGGGAAGCACGTACCCATCAAACTGGTGAGTACCTTTAGGCGCATTCCGCTGCAATAGATACTTCTTTTGCTCTGTTTTAGGCATGATTCGAGGCTGGGACGCCTTAACATCGCTCATGCTCATTCGTTCAACGTGAGTATGTGGATCACTCGCGATTTTGTTACCAGATTCCGTTACGCTTGCCAATGCTGGTACACCTACAAATGAAGTAGCCAGCTTGTCTACCTTGGTATCATGAAGCGCTACACCAGCAAGGGCAGCCAGACTGATCAAGAAAGATATTGGAGTTGATAGGGTAAGGTTAAACATTGTTTATTTTTATAGGTTTACCGTATCACTGTAGCATAAGCTTGATATTTTGTCAATATACGTTCATTGATACAAAGCTCGTATCAGGAGTGGTGGTACTTGGTACCGCGCGCGATCGATTGAGCACGATACAGTTGCTCTGCAAGAATCAGGCGCACTAATTGATGAGGGAAAACCAGCTTTGAAAGTGATATGATTTTATTCGCTCGTGCTTGTAACTCGTCGTCCACCCCATACGCACCGCCAATTACGATAGCCACGGGTAGTGAACGGCTAAGGCTGGTTTCAAGCTGAGTCGAAAGGGCAGGCGAAGTAAGCAATTCACCTGTTTCATCAAGCAAGACCACATACATATCATCACGAAGCCTCTTACGTATACGCTCAGACTCTTCCTGACGCGCCGCAATGCCTTCAAGCGAACTATGTGGTAATAATTCCCACTTTATATCAAACGGAGGCTGTAGACGCATTTCATAACGACTAATGCCCGATTGCACCCAATCCTCGTGTTTTTTACCAATCGTATAAATTGTAATCATTCGAAATACAGTTTTTGAGCTAATGCCGCTAATTCCTCGTGGTTTGGCTCGGCATTCTCTTGATTTGCACGATGAAGATCGCTTGGATCAGTAAAAGGGATAAGATGAACATGCGCATGCGGCACATCCGTACCGATTATCTTTTCACCAATATACTCGACACCGAGCACATTGCGGAGCCTTAGTGCGACCTTTTGTACAGTCTTCATAAGATTTTGGTAGTCAACTTCTCCAAGATCCCATACGAATTCAACTTGCTTCTTGGGTATTACAAGCGTATGGCCAGGGACGACTGCATAGATATCTAAAAAAGCCAAGGTACTGTCGTCTTCATACACCTTGTGGCTTGGAATTTCACCATTGATTATTTTGGTAAAAATACTCGGTTTCATATCGTTAGTATACTCTTATTCGTTACGCCAGAAGAGGATATACCTACGGTCATTTTTCTAAAAAATAATAAAACTGCCTTTAAATTGCACACAGTGCGTGCTATCGTCATGATATATCCGTTGGCCATTCAACAAGTCGAAAGAGGTGAGTCACGGTGAACATTTCAAAGCGGAGTGTGGTAATCACAGGAGTAGTCGGGACGTCTGCACTTGTTGCCGTTGGTCTTACCTTCGGCAACGTGAATAGCGCAGTAATGCGCGCAGGCGACGAGCTGCTCAGCAGCACAACCGTCAAGCTGAGTGCTATCCTAGCATTCATTGGAGCTGGTTTTTATCTCCTGATCAACAAGGATGGGCTGAAACGGAAGGTGACCGAGTACGGCGAAGTGAGTTTCGTCGTTTGCAACGGGAAACCTCGCCGATACAAGAGGGGCAGTCGCAAAGGTGAACTTAAGGTTCGCTGGGCCGGACAAGGCAAGAACGTCATCCCCAAACTTCGCGATCAGGTAACCGTCAGTTGGTTGCCCGATGTCCTGCTCATTCCGAAGGCAGACGGAATGTACAAGGGGCGTCGTATCATGTACGACGTCTCCATTGAGTACAGTTTGCCCGAGCCGACTAATCCGGAGGACTACGACACGCTTGAGAACCTACATAACGTCGCGTTCGGATTTCGCGACAGGAACCGGTATAACGAGGGAGAGGGAACGTTCGAAGCCCACCTCAAGAACCGCGTTCTCGAAGCAACAGCAAGGAGGCTTCCCTTTTTTGAGGCCGACAATGAGCTTCCATCCATCGACCCAGACCAGGTTGATTGGCTGCAGCTCGTGAAGCTCAACGGCGTCAACCTTGCCACGCTTCGCGTCAGTCTGCTCAACCTGCACTTTCCGTCGCAGGTCGAGTTTCGATAACTACCCCTGGCTAGAGCCCCCGCTCGCCGGGGGTTCAGTCATATTTAGGCACCTACAACTCTTGTCCAGGCCAGGTAATGGTCAGCTTTACCTACTTCATATCCGCCATCAACCGCAGTAAGATTGCGTAGATAGATATCGTCAACATTCAGCCAACGGCCAAATACTCGTACTGCCCGCCTGTCTTTATTGCTAAGGGAATGCAAAAATTCTGGCGTAGGAACAGTAGCCTTACGCCCTAATGGAATATCCTTAAAGGCACTATGAAATCCTTCGGCTTCAATCATCTTGCGTGGTGTATGAAACGGCAAACAATTAAAATCTCCCGCAAGAATCGCTTTCTCGTCATCGGCAACCCACTCAAGCAACTCTTCGGTCTGCTCATTCTGCTCTGACCCACGCGGGAATTGCCTACCGGTTTGCTTGCGAAGATGAAGACCTACAAAGGCCGTATCGCCCAAGTAGACTTTGACAGCCGTCTTGTTGTGGCCTAAAGGTTTTGCACTCATATCTGATAGATCACGCCCAATTACACCAATATGCTCACCTAATTTTTTGCGTGAATGAGCCGCCCAGTAGCCATCCATGCCAAGCTTAGTGGCAATCATATCGCCGTGATGGCTACCACGAAGTGCCATTACCTCTTGTAAAGCCACTGCTGACAATCCATGCTGGCCATCCAGCTCAACCAGCTTATCTGTAATATCATCAATTCGCTCTGTCTGCGGGAAGGATGAGTTAAGAAAAATATTCCACGTCGCGACGGTCAGTTCAGCCATATTGAAGTAATTATACTACTGCATGCCAAGCTAAAAAATAAACAACACTTAGGTGTCTTCTCGAATAAAAAGTCCAGGGTACTCAATAACCAAACCTTCGCCATCTACGGTAACCGTACGTCGAAAATCTGAATCGCGTGATTCATACAAATACTCATTTTGACTAATGCGCGTATAGCGCTGGGGGTCGGTTACGACATCAAGTTCAGGAATCCGAATGTAGGCCGTCGTAATATCTGCGCTCACACCAACCGCAAGATGAAGCCTACGAATCGGCAAAGTGTTACTAGGCGGGGATGCGGAGATATCGACTTCATACGCTTCTTGCAGATCAGACCGTAACTGCCCCGAAACTTCCCAAACTTCACCAGTGCGGCGCACTTCAAGTTTACGTCCATTTGCACGAATCGTAATATCTCTAAACTCCCAGTCGTGAGTCGCATGCAGCGTGTACGTGTACGTTTCTGTCTTGTCTTGAATCACACTCTCAACAACGACACCGTGTGATTCGCTCTTGATCTGGCATGACTCTCGGGTTGAAGCCTCCAAGCCTTTCCATATTATCTTTCTCATTGAATAATTTAGCTCCGTTTTGGCGGAGAGGGAGGGATTCGAACCCTCGAAACGGGAAAACCGTTTACACGATTTCGAGTCGTGCGCCTTCAACCAGGCTCGGCCACCTCTCCAGATATGTTATTCCATTTTAACAGACATGCGCGTACACTAGGCGTATGACACAAGCACATCCGCAAGCATCAACACCAGCTCATCATTCAAGCTCAAACGGTCTTGGTATCGCGTCGCTTGTACTGGGCATCCTTTCAATTACTATGTTCAGTATTTTTACTGGAATTCCAGCCATCGTTACTGGCGTAATGGGGCTTAAGCAACCCGAAAGCAAGGGCATGAGCATCGCTGGTATCGTTATGGGTGGCTTTTCGGTGCTTGTAGCCTTACTCGCACTGGTCTTCTTTATCTTTATTTTCGTACTTGCAGCCAATCAAAGTTCTTACGATTCGATGCCGGATTCTTACTACGACGAGCCTTACTCAAGTGGCTATCAACAACGTACATAGTATCTTCAAGAATCTAGGCGGGAGCGTTTAAGAGCAATGAATATCCTTATAAATTTTATTCTAGCAAGTATCATAATGGGTATTCTTGATTTTGTGTGGCTAAGATTTGCAGCCAAAAAAATATACTACAACGAAATAGGCGCGCTTCTTCTTAAAAAGCCATTTATGCCAGCCGCTCTTTTGTTTTATGTTATCTATGTAATCGGTATCGTGGTATTTGTGATTACCCCTGCTCTAAATAATGATTCGTGGTTTTACGCTACTTATATGGGAGCGTTGTTCGGATTAGTTGCATACGCAACATACGACCTAACAAATCTTGCGACTCTTAAAGGATTTTCGGCCAAAATTGTGATTATTGACCTAATTTGGGGCGCCCTGCTTACTTCAATTGTCGCAACAGGGACAGTAGTTGCAGTTGGCTTGCTCTAACAAATTTATAAAAACAGAATTCTACAAGTAATAGCTCGTTGAGTTGTAAGCATATTGTGTCTAGTGAAAGAATCATCTTGACATAACGATATATCGTTAATTATACTTATTTTTAGATAACGATATATCGCTAACGAAAGGAGCATAGAATATGTTCGCACACACTCACAGCAGGTCAGGGCCGTTTGGGAGACGTGGCGGAGGATTTGGATCGCATCATCGTGAAGAAAAGCTGAATGCTTTTCGCGCTGGCCGAGGTATGATGGAGCCAGCAATCCTACAGGCACTCGACGAAAAACCAATGCACGGATATGAAATCATTTCAACGATCGAGGAGAGAAGTCATGGTGTATGGCGCCCAAGTGCCGGCTCAATTTACCCAACATTACAGCTATTAGAGGAGAAGGATTTTATTACCGCCGAAGATAAAGATGGCAAAAAGACCTACTCACTTACAGCAACAGGCAAGAAAGAAGCTGATGAAGCTAAAAAACTTCATAACAAGCTATGGGAAGAACGCATTGGCTCGCTACGTGATATGCATGCCTACAGACAAGACTTCGGTGAAATCATGAAGCTAATGCGAACAATTTTTCGCGGAGGTACTGACCAACAAAAAGATCAGCTCTCAGAGGCAATTCAAAATTTTAAACATCAACTTGAAGAAATTTCGGAAGGAGATTCCTGATGACAAAACCAGTGAATGCAATTGAGGTGAAAGGCCTTAAAAAATACTTTGGCGACAACAAAGCCGTCGATGATATTGATCTAACGGTGCCAAGCGGCGTAATTTACGGGGTACTGGGGCCAAATGGGGCTGGTAAAACTACAACTATAAACATGCTTGCCACGCTTATGAAACCCGACGCAGGAAGTGCAAAAGTGTTTGGCCACGATGTAGTAAAAGAAGCAAACGCTGTTCGCCAATTAATCGGAGTAACAGGTCAATACGCTTCGGTTGATGAAAAACTGTCGGCCATCGAGAATCTGGTTATTTTTGGTCGCCTGCTTGGTCTAAGTCGAAGTGAGTCAAAAGCAAAGGCGACTGAACTACTAGAAGAATTTGGCCTTACCGAAGCCGCCAAGCGACCTCTTGCAAAGTTTTCCGGTGGCATGCGGCGCCGTCTTGATTTAGCCGCAAGTCTTATCGCCCAACCACCACTTATATTTCTTGACGAACCAACGACCGGTCTTGACCCACGCACGCGCAATCGGATGTGGGATACGATCCGACGGCTGGTGAAGAATGGTTCGACGATCCTACTAACAACCCAATATCTTGAAGAGGCCGACCAGCTAGCTGACCGTATTGCTGTGATTGACCGCGGCAAAGTAGTTGCCGAAGGTACACCAAATGAGCTTAAGAAGTCAATCGGTGCCGCTACACTTCAACTACATATCAGTGATGCAAAACGAATTACCGAAGCTGCCCAAACGATCAAAAAAGTACTGGGCGTTGATACCCAAAACCCAGAACCAAAGCTTATTACCGCACCCATGCGCGATCCGGATACGGTGACTGATCTTTTGGTAGCATTCAAAGAAGTTGGAATAAAGCTCGATGAAGTCAGCGTACAAAAGCCTTCACTGGATGAAGTATTCTTTGCACTAACCGGCAAGACAAACTCTGCCAAGAAAGGGAAAAAATAATGGCCACATCTACCATGATAATTCCAGGTGAAAAACGCGTAGTAAAAAATCACACCAGTCTTAAACAAACGATTCAAAACTCGCTTACTATGGCCGGTCGTGGCCTTATTAAGGTACGTCGAAACCCAGAACAATTGTTTGATGTAATCATACAACCGATTCTGTTTACCCTAATGTTCACCTACTTATTTGGTGGAGCGATTGCAGGCAATGTGGCAAATTACTTGCCGATTATCATTCCGGGTATACTGGCTCAAACAATCGTAACAGCGTCAGTAGTAACAGGCACACAGCTCCGTGAAGACATGGACAAAGGCGTATTTGACCGCTTTAAAAGTTTACCGATCGCACGTATTGCGCCACTGGCAGGTGCACTGATTGCAGACATCGTACGGTACGTTATCGCCACCGGCCTAACGTTCTGCATGGGATATATCATGGGCTTCCGGCCTGAAGGCGGTATCCTCAGCATCTTAGCAGCCAGCCTTCTTGTAATTGCATTCGCCTGGTGTCTTAGTTGGATATTCGCTTTCTTTGGGGTAATCGCACGATCGGCCTCAAGCGTACAAGGTTTCTCAATGATCATCTTGTTTCCTTTGTCATTCTTGTCAAACGCATTTGTACCAGTCAATACACTTCCTGAGTGGCTGCAGTGGTTTGTCAACGTTAATCCGATCTCACATCTAATTACAGCGATCCGAGACCTCGTTAATAATGGGACGATTGGAGTCGACTTCTGGCTAAGTATCGTTGGCGGTCTGGTTATTTTGGCAATCTTCGTACCACTGACCGTAAGGGCATACATGCGAAAAGCCTAGAACGATTGTCTTTCACTTAGCGATTTCGTCTGAATCTTCTGAGTAATAAACCGTATACACCAAGTACGGCACCAATGGCTACGATAATGATTACCCCACTCATAAAAGACCATGGTAATAGAGCTACACCGGTGTTAGGCGCCTGTGGTGTATTTGGCCCAGAGGGATTAGTGGGATTCCCTGTACCAAAATTAAACACGGTTGATGCTCCGATATTAAAGATCAGGTATGCTCCACCGAGAAACTGTACAGTACCTGCAGAAACATCAGTACCTGCAGGAAGTACAATCTCAAACATCGTGTCGGTCATCTGCATGCCTATGCCGTCCGTTGGGCTGAATGTCATGAAGCGATAGCACGGTGCAGTTGTAGAGTAGTACTGACTATCTATGCCACTACTCTCATAAATTGTTGCTTCATCTTCAGTGGCACAGAAGGGAAGTGACTGGCCATTGAAAGCAACTAAACGGTTGAAAATACCAAGGTAATACACTAGGTTGGGATCTACATCCCCATAAAATCCCTGACCGGTAACTTGTAGTATCTTCTGGCCAGCTTCACCATTAATTACCTCAACTTTAGATATTGTTGGATCTTGTACGTCAGTAGCGAACTTTACGGCATCAGTCCAAGTTGCTGAGTTACCGTTAGGATTGGTAATTTGAAGATCAACTATATCGCCCAGATTATATTGAGACGTATCAACCAGGAAAGTTACATCCCCAGTCGTAACACAGATGGGCATACTCGGAGAAGGTCGCTCAATAACAATACCTCCAAGCGTTACAATCGCATCTTCACTCACATCAGAACAGTTGACGGTAATAGAAGCCATACCACTATTTGCCGTAAGGACCCTCGGTGAAATGTTATTAATCGAAGGTAGTGCTGTATACCCAGGCGTACTAGAAAGTGTCAAATCGGAGCGCCAGATGGTACCGTCAGACTTGCCAAGATACACATAGTCTCCATGAACACCAATGGCCGTTGAAGAGGTTGGGTTCGAATCAACACCAAGCTTTGTCCAGGTAGTCAGATCGTTCGTTTTATATATACCACCAAGGTTGGTGATAACATACAGGGTACTCCCATCAATATAGAAATCCTTTAGAGAATCAGAAACATTCAAGCCATTATACGACTCGGTAAAGTATTTTCTTGTAACGGTTGTTCCGTCAAACATACTAATGCCTGCACCCGCGCCACTGCCACACACGATATGCCCAGCAAATACCTCAACGGCGTTTGCAGAGGCATTACAAAGCTTGTCGGGTAGGTTAACAGTGCTCCATGAGGTTCCATCAAATTTTCGCAGTGGTGCGCCAGAACTTATACCATCAGCCTCCACATAAATTGAGCCGTTCAGGGCTGCTACCCAGTAGTAACGATTAAAGCCATCAGCTGGGGTATCTGCATCGGTTTGCACAACAGACCATGTCGCTCCACCATCGATGCTATGCCACACCACTGCTTGATCATTAGAGGTAGGTGTTCCGATAGGATCTGTTGATGAGCCAACCGCCCATAGATCTGTATCAGTATCGTTACGGGACGTGATATCAAAAAGGTGGATAGAGTTTACAAGCGTTGCCGGCTGAGAATACACCCATGTACCAGTTCTATTGCTTGCAAAACCACTGGTGCCGTGTGTGGAAGCATCTGTATTGGTGGTATAAAGGTGATTGTTTATTGTACTAAAGTTTGTAATGGCCTCACCATTAACAAGTGGTGTCTTTGGCAACCATGAGTTTGCTGCAGTGTCATACGGCTCAATGCCCACGCGCTCGCCTGGCGCGCCAAATGAGTCAGAATTAGTAGTCCAGTCACCATACCCAGCGATGAGATTATTGCCATCAAACGCTATATCCCAAATACTCTTATTGGCATTTGTAATGCTCGCACTCGGGTGGGTAGTGAGCTGAGTAAAGGTTACACCACCTGAAAAAACGGCTCTAGCGGAGAACTGTGGACTAAAAAAGTAAAAAACGGATACCGCAAGGAATAGTAGCACGACAAAAAAGCCAACTCGCTTTTTAGATTGTATGCGCAATCCAGTCATACCCACTTTCACATTTTTATTTACAAAGTCCTTATGTTTCTAGTTTAACATGGTAGCAATCATGTCAGGAATTATGTCTTATGCTGTTATTAAAAACAGACTGGCTTAGCCTAGTCTGTGCGTTATCAAGGTCGTATGTGTCTGGGTAGGACGTAGCTGTTTGCGGCTACGTCCTACCCAGTTGGCGATGTCAGCGCTTCAGTTCACACTCAGGAGGCTGGGGAGCTGCCTGAGTCTTGGGCTTGTAAAAGCTGGCATCATCACCAGGAGCTGGCGTCGTCTTAACAGCCCGCACGCCAGCATCGGCTACCCAGCCAGCACCGCCGTTGGGCAGATCGGGGACGTAGTACCACACCTCGCCCCTGATGCCTGCTGGGTTGTCCGGGTAAATCAATTCTCCCGTCACAAACCAGCCGGTTGCCTCCAGCTCATCCCCTCCACCCAGACCGGCACTCTCGGCCTTGGCGTCGAGTGTCCTACGAACCAGGGCGCCGTAGCCACCGTTTGAACCAGTGAACTGGTTCTGGCTGTAGATGGTGAAGCCCTTCTTGCAACCGCCGGTGTAACCCGGAACGATCTCGGTAGCTGTCTTCGCCGATGTTGACGGCGTTACTGCCTCCTGTTCCTTGTTGTTTCGCTGCTCAGATTCACTTGAGCCCGAACAGCCTGACATGAAAATAGCCGTGAAGATAACCCCCACGACAACAGATCGGCGCATTGTTCTCCTCTCATCGCCATGTACTATTATATAACAAGTAAACGGACTTAGGGCTTGTTGCGACAGAATATCGCAATACTTCGTTTCGTCAAACCTCACTTGTTTCACAAAAGAACGATTCGGATTTTGGGTAGAGTAGCCAAAGAAAAAGACCAATATTTGCTAGCTCTTTTCTTTACCACAACGTACTAGAGGAAGTTAAAACTAAAGTGTATACAGAATATTGAAGGCTAACCGCTTAAGTTTTCATCATCACTAGAATAGTGATATAACAGTAGTAACAGAGGAGTTTGTTTTGAGTATAGATACATACCAACCGCAATCATATAAGGATATGTTGGCATCGAAAGATGGCTTAAAGGTGTACGACCTCGATGTTAAAGAATACTTAACTTGCGTAGAGTGGATGGGGCGAAATATTATTCACGCATTAGCTTTAGCCGAACTAGCTGAAGAAGGTGCTCCAGATCTTGAGGAGTTTGAAGCTGACGTAAAAGCCGGTCTAGGTACTGTTGGCGCTGACTTACGCTACGGAATAGAGTGGACTGTAGAGAGAGGCTATGCTGAAATTTTACCTACAATGTCGACAAGTAAAAATCGCTTGCGTCTAGTACCACAATCAGAGCGGTTTAACGGGTTAAGTCATACCGAGCACAGTCAACAGCTTCATAGACTAGCCCAAGCGATACCCGAAGAACTCCGCTCACCTGAAATGCAAGCATGGGCAGCGATGAGCCAGACTCAAGTTGACAAAGAAGACTAATAGTAAAGCTCAACCTTGCTTTCACAGATAGAACGAAAGCTATAAACCAAAAACAGACTGAAATGAACTTCAGTCTCAATCTGTAATTTCAACGTGGTACACCCGACAGGATATTGGCAGGCAAGCTGCCTCCTCCGCTTGTTCGCAAAATGAGTAAACTAATTTTGCTGCACTGCGCTACGCCGAACCTTGACGGTTCGGATTCGCAAGCGAATCTACCAAGAAAAAAGACCCATCCTTGATGAGTCATTTTTCTTGGTACACCCGACAGGATTCGAACCTATGGCCTTCGGCTCCGCAAGCCGACGCTCTATCCAGCTGAGCTACGGGTGCATAGTGGCACGAATTGGTTACGTGCCCCCAGTGTTGTAACTAGAAGGTACCTCCGCCTAAAAAAGACGAACAGCGTCAATTGTATCATAACAGGGGTAAAAATGGCAACCGCACAAACTAAATGTGGAGTTTACGAATCAGCTTGTCAAACACATCAAGCCGCAGTTCCTGCATGGGGATTCGGCTACCTAAGGCATCAACGATTGCTTCACCGTACTCAACAGGAAAGTGCACCGTAAGTGCTGGCCTAAATCGTTTAGTAGGAATAAGAGTTAAACTTGGAACCGACTCGTCCTTAGCCACACCAAAACTACGGAACTCTGCTAAAGCGTGCAGCTTTTCGTTTATATACAGCCCCTTTGAGCTAAGGACATAGTTTAATTCTCGCGGCGGACGGTGGGAATACAGCATCAGCGCAGCCGCCATTACCGGCACTAAAATTACGAAAGAAAGTGATTTAATCACAAGCCCAGCCAGAATCATTATTACTACAACGACTATCCAAAAACCAATAAACCACCAGGGTGAGCGTCGTTCCTGCACGTACTCTGGCGCTTGCCATTGAATCAGTTCATCTGTCTGTACAAGGGTAGTTACCTCTGTTTCAGAGTTTTCTTGAGACTCAGACTGAACAGGCAATTGTTCTGGTTGCATGAGGTTAGTATAGCATGAGGAGTATGGGTGGAGGAGGGAGATATCCTATTGCATTATTTTGATAAATATAGTATGAATATAAATGCTTCTAGTCGCGCGATTGATTGGAAAGTCACATGGAAATGAAAACTCGAACCACAGGACCGGTGCGTAAAATGCATCCGCTCCTGATCATGGCGATCGTGATGGCGCTGATAACGCTACTCACCCTGGTCATGATGTACGACGCAGCAAGGCTGAGGGACGCCCACACGGTCGAAGGGATCGTGGAGCGGGTTGGCCAGCAAGATGGCAGCTTCCTCCAAGCAGAAGCAAGGTTCATCAAGCTCGAGGATGGAGACACTGTCTACGAGTGCTGGGTGTCGGATCGGCAAGCCTGCTCGACCTTGGAACCGGGTGACTACGTGGTGATGAGGGTGGGACGCAACGATCGTGGAGTCAACAACTTCGTTGGTTCCATCGAGCTGAAGTAACCACCCCCTCAGCTTGGTATACAAGTTGACTCCCAGTCCAACGGTCTTATACCTAGACGGGTACGTATGCCTGTCGAGATTGAGTTTGCTCTCTCGGCAGGCTCTTTCTTTTGAGCATGATATTCATGTGTGAAGGAGGGAATATAGCGCTTCACTTTGTTTCGCTCCTCCACTCACTCACAAAAGAAAAAGAAGCCCGCATGGACTTCATTTTTCTTGGCGGAGGAGGGGAGATTCGAACTCCCGCTACAGATCTCTCCGTACTAACGATTTAGCAAACCGTCCCCTTCAGCCACTTGGGTACTCCTCCGTAGTTGAGTCTGTGGTGTCACGTAGCAGCCACTTGGGCGCTCAACTAACAAATTGTAGCATAGAACAGGGGCGAACGGTAGACTTTTTATGTCTATTTGTTATATTGGAACCAGAGGAAACAATATGATAAAAAACGTTATTCGTACACTTATTCCATCAATTCTTGTAAGCGCACTTTCACTAGCAGTCATGGTTACCCCAATGGTTGGTGCATTTGACGGCAGCATTCAGGGTGGAGCTGATTCAGCGCGTGGTACCGACCAAACTCCAACCTTGTTTGGGCAAGCTGGTATTTTTAAGACGATTACCAACGTACTCCTCTTCATTCTTGGGGCTGTTTCAGTCATCATGATCATCATCGGCGGCTTGCGTTATGTAATTTCGGGTGGTAATTCTACCGCAGTTACAGCTGCAAAGAATACGATTCTTTACGCAATCGTAGGCGTTATTGTTGCTCTGCTTGCTTACGCAGTAGTTAACTTTGTACTTGCAAGCTTTGCTACTGGTGGTGCTACCAGCGGCACAAATGTCTAAATATACTTGATTCTTTGCTCCTACCTCTGTTAGAATAAGTCCTTGTACGGAGAGGTGACCGAGTGGTTTAAGGTACTTGTCTTGAAAACAAGCGTGGGGCAACTCACCGCGAGTTCGAATCTCGCCCTCTCCGCCAAATAAAGATGACCCGAAAGGGTCGTTTTTATTTGGCGGAACATGGCGGTGATTTGTACTCGCGGGCATTGCAAAGCAATGCGAACCGCGAAGTTCGGCGTAGCGAATGAAACAAAAGGAAGCGCGTAGCATTTTCTTTTGTGAATGAGCGGAGGAAGCTGAAGGCTGATATCTTACCCTAAACTATTTCTTCAACTCCTGCCGCGCCACCACTCCAACCCAAACCGTATCAGCACCCGCATCTCGCAGCGTTTGCGCGCAATACTTTAGTGTGGCATTTGTAGTAACAATATCATCAACTATAAGGTATGGAGTTTGGTCTAGGTCCTGAAGGCAGTAGTACGCTGACTCCGCATGACCAAACCGCTGCTGTCTGGTTAACCCGCGCTGGGCTATTTTGTCGCGTCGTAATATAAGCTGTTTAGCTGTTAGGCCGCGCAGCTTTGCAAGTTGCTTCGCAATAAGAAGCGTATGGTCATATCCGCGCTGTCTAACATGTCTATGAATTGTAGGCACAGGCACAATGACAGTATTAGCAGGTAGAACTGGCAACCGCTCATTCAATAAAAATGCAAGACTATCAGCAGCACCCCTAACTCGCTCGAATTTATATGCGTCAATTAAACGTTGCAAACTATCGATTCTATCGCCTACGCACCAAGCTTTTTGATAGGTCGTTTTATGGTTGCTACAGATTCCGTTCGGAGTTGGCACACGGCATACTAAACAAGCATCAATTGCCTCATCGACGATGTCATATTTACAATTTTCACACAAAACATAACCACTTTTTTGACACCCATAACAGTGGTGTGGAGCCACTATTCCAAGCAGTTGATCAATCATTGTACTTTTTACGTTTAACACCCTTCAGGCGTTGATTATACAATAAGCATTAGTTATACTGAAGGGGACTATCTGTCAATAGTGCCAGAGGTAAAAGTGGAGGAAATCAATGGCCCGTAAACAAAATGATGATTTACTTATCGAAGACGAACTCGCTGCGGCATTCTTAAGCGATGACGATCTATCACAACCAGCTGATGCTCAGCAGCCAGCTGCTCAAGACAACGACGACAATTGGGATGAAGGGGAAGAAGACTTTCCTGGCCAGCTAGCTGTCGACGTATACGAAACAGAAGAAAAGCTCGTAGTTAAAGCTCGTACTGCCGGCGTAAACAAAGAAGACCTTGATGTTAGTATTTCTGACGGAATTCTTACAATTAGTGGCACACTCTCAAGTGGTGACGACAGCGACGCCACTAACTGGCACATCCAAGAATGCTACTGGGGCGAATTTAGCCGTACGGTCGCTTTGCCTGTTGCAGTGAAAGAAGACGAAGTTGATGCAATGCTAAAAGACGGCGTGCTCACAATCAGCTTTGGTAAAGTGAAGCAAGAACAAGCTAAGAAGATTACTATCAACTAGCTCACAGTAACTTGTTATTAAACCCCGCTCAATTACCAAGCGGGGTTTTAGTTTGTATGAATACTAAAAAACTACCGCGGAAACATCCGCGGTAGTTTTACGTCTTAACCAATATCCTTAGCTCTGGACGAAGCTTGAAAGTACAAAGTTAACTACTGCATAGGCAAGTAGGGAAACAATGATACCGATAACTGCATAAAGGATGGTGTTTTTGGCGCTGGTAATTGCCGTGCTATCACCCTGTGAAATTGTGTAGCGAATACCGCCGATGATAAGCATAATCACCGAGACTGCACCTACAAGGAATAATAGGACATTGGTAATGGTCTTAAAAATTCCATCACCACCACATTCACCACCACCAAATAGACATGGGCTTTGGCCTTCACCCTTAGCAGAGCCAGCACCGTCGGTAATTGATTGATCAAACGCCTGAGCTGGCTGAGCAACCGAAACGGTAGCAAGACCAACTGTTAGGCCAAGCACTGGTACAATCAGTAGGCCACGTAGCGCATTCATAATAGTTTTTTTCATTCTTATATATTCCTTTCTAGGTAATCTTGTTTTCTGTTATATCAGATATAGGGGGGTTTGTTAAGCCCCGAACTAGTTAGTTGCCGCGCTGTCGCCGGTGCTATCATTCGTAAACGAATCTGTTATGAAATTTACGATCGCATAGGCCAATAGTGCAACAATCAATCCTATCACTGAATACAGAATAGTATTCTTGGCACTGGTAATCTGTGAAGAATCACCATTTGATATAACGTAGCGAATACCGCCAATGATGATCATGATGACGGCAACTGCACCAAGAATAAACAGTAGAACATTACTCACCGTTCGAATCACGCTATTCTCACCACCAACTAAATTGGTCTTTGTGCCTTTGCCCTTGGCACATTTGGCGCCAGATTTTACTGATATGTTCGTATCGCTACAGGCATCAGAAGTTTCTGCGTGTGCAGCAGTACCGGATAGTACGGTTAAGAAAGCTGCAGCGGCCAGTGGAAGTACCATCAGCCCCATGATTAATTTCTTTAGTGGTTGTTTCATATTCTCTCCGTTATTCCTATGGTTAATTCACAAACTGATTTATTATAAAGTTCACTAATGCAAACGCTAGCAAAGCTATAATCAAGCCTATCACTGAATACAGAATAGTATTCTTGGCACTGGTGATTCGTGATGAGTCACCATCCGAGGTAACATAGCGAATACCGCCGATGATGATCATGACAACAGCAATCGTACCTACCGCAAACAGTAAAATATTAATAACTGTCTGAATCAATGGATTAATAGAATCGGACTTAGCCTTACATACCTCGGCATTATTGTTACCCTTACAGGCACCATCAAATACATTAATCGCACCGGCCGAAACAGGCACCATCGTGCTGCTAACACCAAGCAGCAAACCTAGAATAATCGCAAATCTTTTTACTCGCTGTTTCATAGCTATCCTAAAACCTTCCTATTATATAATTCGTGATTACGAACGCAACCATTACGATGACTAGTCCAACGACGCCGTATAGAATGCCATCTTTGCCTCGCTTGATCTTTGCAGCATCGCCTTGTGATGTCACATAGAACAGAGCACTAACGATAATAACAACAACGCCCACCATACCAGCAGCGAAGTAGGCTGTGTTCAGCACCCCGTTCACAACGGTATTTGCATCTGTCTTAGCTATGCCCACACAGTCTGGATCAACAAGTGCATCATTACTTGCAGGACAATTGGCGGCAGTGGTTGAATTTAGACCAACGTTACCACTTACAAGGTTCACAATCGCAATTGACATAAACGATATAAGTAACCCAACGAGCGCATTAGTAATAATTTTGCGACCAGCCGTCACACGATCAGGCGAGCCAGTGCTAGTTAAGTATTTGAAGCCACCGTAAATAATATAGCCCGCAGCTATGTAGGCTATGACTTGCAGCACAATCTCGATAATGTTCAGTGCTATGCGGAATATAAATTTAGCTAAGCCATCACCCTTAGGGTCAAGTGTACTTGGCGAGGCAATCTTGCAATCACCGTCAAGCAACCCGTCATACCAAGCAGGGAAGGTAAGAAATGTTGACGTACAGGCCTTTGGTTTGGGATTAGCTGCTGATACCGATGCGGGAGTAAGTACTGCCAGCACACCAAGGCTACTCACCATTAGGGTAAGTATCATCATCCATCGCTGTAGGTTACGTATCATACTGCGAACACTCCTCCAGGTATTATAAAATTCAAGCCAGCCCACATCAATGCAAAAGTAACCAAGCCAATCACCACGTTTCTAATAATATTGGTAGCCTGCTTCACTTGATCAGCCTTATCTTCAGCAGTTGCATACAAAATAGACGCGTATATAATACCGCCCACACCAGCCACTCCTATACCAGCAGTCATAATATTAATAGCGATTATTAGAAGTTGCCATATGCCGTTGTCGGTTATTTTACCGGAGTTCTTGGCATCGCATTGTATGATTGCAGTTTTTGCTCCGCCACATTCACTCTCGGCAGAAACCACGCCGCTTAGCACCGTAGTCGAGCCAAACAAACAAAAAAATCCGATCACCAGTACGGCCAATCGATAGGTGATAATTCGGCGATATGTTTGTTTTATTTTCATAACTATCAATACAATACGATATTTAGTTAAATCCTGCAATCAATTTTACTAACTTTACAACCCATTTTCCAGAGGCAGTACTATTGACTTTTTATCTGTAAAATGATACTATTCTAATGTTATGTGGGATGTTCTCGTTAGAACTCCGCGAGGTAGAAATAACCCGCGGAAATTAAGCATGCTGCTTGCCACTTTTTTGATGGCCTGTTTCGGATATATTTTCCTTGCATCTACCCCTGTAAATGCACTTGATGGCACATGGAAAAAAGACGACATCGTTTACGACGGTAATACGTATACACCTGTACCGGCTACCACTAAACTACCAGTAGACGTACCTTCAGAAGCTACCAGTTATCAGTTCAAAGATACTTCAAAAACCCCCAACCTGGTTCATATTATTTATTTCTCTGAGGGCGTCAACGATCCAAAAAGCGCCAAAGAGGCTACTTACATCCGCTATACGCTCAATCCACCTAACGAACTCGTCAAACCAACCGACGAAAAGAAGATTACTCTTGTACCATCTAATCCAACGACGCCCGATAAGGGTGATGGTGCGTTAACACACGGGTGTACGATTGATGGTATTGGCTGGATAGTATGCCCTCTTATGAACGGTATTTCAGAGGGTATGGATTTTATCTACGAGAAGATTCGTGGCTTCCTTGAAGTTCAACCTATTTCTACATCAGTTGATAACCCCATATACCGCATATGGATGTATTCGCGAGACCTTGCGAATATCGCATTTATCATCGGTTTTCTTGTTATCATTTACAGCTACTTGGTAGGTGGCGGATTTTCTGGATACGAGATTAGAAAAATCATTCCACGTCTGGTTGTTGCCGCGGTGCTTATCAATATCTCATACATTATTTGTTCAGTTGCCGTAGATATATCCAACATTGCTGGTTATGGTGTAAACGGTTTATTCGAGACCGTGCGCGATCAAACATTGTCTGGCTCTGACGGTGGCAATTCAGTTAATTGGAAGGATATTACTGGATGGGTACTTGCCGGCGGAACCGGAGCAACCGTTGGAGCGCTTGCTTTGCCAGCGGTGGTTGGTGGAGCTGCTGGTGGACTCTGGTTTATGCTAGCGCCTTTCCTACTAGGCGGCGCCCTGCTGGTTATGGTGACATTTCTGATTCTAGCGGCCAGGCAAGCCATTATTATTGTTGCAATCGCCATTGCACCGCTTGCGTTTGCCGCATACATTCTACCCAATACCGAAAAATGGTTTGAACGTTGGCGCGGCCTATTCTTCACCATGCTTGTTATGTTCCCAGCCTTTGGTGCTGTATTTGGGGGGGCGCAATTAGCCGGTGACCTTATTATCCGCACAGCGGCGGCTAATGGCAGGGCAGAACAAATCATTCTAGGACTGGGTGTTATGGTAGCACCGCTTGCCATCACACCGTTATTACTAAAATTGGGTGGCGGAATCCTTAACCGAATTGGTGGTATTGTTAACAACCGACAAAAAGGTATTTACGACCGCTACAAGAACTACAATAAGGAGCGCTTGGCCGATCACGTTGCCAAAAACAACAAACGCAATGCCGAAATGCTGGCTAATGGTGGATTCAAAAAGCGACAATTCATGCGTAGGCGTGCTGCCTATGACTACGCTAAAAAGAACTACCGCGAAAACCAGCGCAAGTTCGACGAAGAAGCTGCACAAAACTCGTGGCATCGTCAAACCGGCCGCTGGGGATATGACAATCACGGCGAACGCGGCGAGCAGCGCTCAAGAATCACCAAACTCAGCAAAGATGGCTACGGTAACCTTGATACCTACAAACGAGATAACCAGCTGGCTCACAACCAAACTGAAGCTCATCACGAAGAACACTGGCAACAGTTGCTTCAGTCAGATGCAACTCGCCGTGGTATTCTAACCGACACTCGGCTTTCTGAAGGTCGTAGCAAGGTAGTTGCCGGCGCCATGGAAGCCCAGGATGAGCGAACGCTTCAAACGGCACTTGATTCTGATGCGCGATATGCTGCGCTCCGCAAAATGAAGGTACAAACGGTCGTTGATAAGGGTGTTGCTGATAATGCAGCCAAGGCGATTGATGCCGATGGTAGCGCAGCACTTGCTGAAACTATCCTCAATGACAATAGACTGAAGCAACAGGTTATTCGAACCTATGAACAACAAGGCCGCGCAACGCAAGCAAACGAGTTGGTAGAAGATGCTGCTAAAGCAAACTGGGAAAAACTTACACTTACTGATCGCACTCTCTACAGTCGACAATTTGAACGACAGAGCAACGCTAAAGAACTTAAGGCATTACAGAACGAATGGGAGTCGATTCTCGTTGAGGCAGGTGCCGGCAGAACAGACGATTATCAAGCCAAGTTCGGTCCAATGACGCAGCAGGTTGCAACATCTGTACAGCGGATTCAATCAGCCGACGAAGCAATCGCCGTTGAAGCATTCCGAAAAGCAAGGGCTGAATATGTAGATAAAGTCAACCTTAATCAGGCACTCAAACAAAACCCCGAGCTTCTAAGGCGTGCTGCCGGTATTGACGAAGAAGGTAACACCAAGGTACTTGCAGAGCTGCAGAAAGAGGCTTCAGGCTTATACATGCAAAACGTCGAGGCAGCCAAATCAGTCTTTACCAACGACAAGGCCTATACTAATGCACGACTCAAGCAAGTATACCGTGATGGCGTGTTAGCAGACGGCTCTACAGCTACCCTAACACAACGCCACGCAGCACTGCAGCGCTTACTTATGGAAACTGGAAACAACTACGCCGTTCAAGATATTATTGATTTCTCAAATGAACTAGGCGTTGTCGAAGATCGTGAGCAAGCTGGTGTATTTCGTGACATGTACGGTAATGTCTTGACTGATGAAGAAGTAGATAGTCGGCGTGATACGCAGCAAATTATTAACGATGCTTACGCGAAATCAAAGAATAAAGTTGACTGGCACTCGGGCACAGATCGAGGAAATGCTGAATCTGGTCGACATGTTGTTCGTGATCGTAATGGTCGCATTCGCACTGATTTTGCAGGTAGCGAAGTATCTATTACAAGTGAAATCAATAAGGGTAAGGTCGATCGAGACCGAGCACTCAATGCTGATATTGATGTCATCGACAAACAAGCTATGGTGCTAGCAGATGCAAGAGTCAGAAACGAACTCATTGAACCTGAGGCAGCCAAGCAGTACGCTGATACACTTGAGGAGTTCCTTAAAGATCCGCTCACCGGTATGCGCCTCGAAAAACGCAAACGCGGTTCTTACCACGTTCTTCTCAAGGAACTACGCGCCGTTGAATCGGGTACACCAATTGATCTATCGCAAATCGAAGATGAATATGTTGATGTTGAATCAGGCGAGATAAGAAAAATCCTTGATGAAAATAAAATTAGTAGAAAGGCTCAGACAAGTAGTAGCCAGCGGCCACAAGGTCCGATTCGTCTTAAGCCATAAACTACATATAGTTGGCACTAATATTTCAACCCTTGACGTAAAAACTACCTACTTGCATTTTTTGTATAAATGGTGTATAGTAAAAGAATAAGCGCATTAATTTGTTAACTAACGCGTGTACACCACGCAAGGAACGCATCAAATGAGCAGCACAGAACCTAGGCCAAAAGCACCAGACTCACCCAGAGAAATGGGGCTTACGGATGATGAAACCACTAGCGCACGTCAAACGGTAGAAGGTGCACGTCGAAGACGAATCACTGGACGACAAGCAATCGGTGGAGTCGTAGCTGCAACGTTGCTTGCTGGTGGTGCCTACGGTCTTGGCAAACTCGTTGGTGGTGGCGAAAAAACCGAGCCACGCAGCGAACCGGGTGTGTCGGCTCCAATTAGTGAAAAAGATAGATTCGTTGAGTTTAAGTTTGATCCAGATTATGATGCCTCAAATCCTCCAGCTGGAATGGATAGAAATAAAGATGGCACACCAGATAATCTTGCCGACACCGATGGCGATGGACTCACCGATAGCGACGAGCTATGGGATCAAATTGATAAAAAGTTTGTTGACCCGCGAGAGGGTGACGACGAAGAAGCCCTTAAAAATGCGAGCCCTGAGGACTTGGCAAGTATTTCAGAAATCGAACAAACTTTCCCAGACTTTGGTGAATCTGTCAATCCACACTGGAGGGCAGACTTCGTGAAGCTTGATCAAATAGTAAAAGACAGAGTCATGTATGCTCTGCACCATCCCGAAAGCTATTCAGATGGTGATGGACTCACTGCGGAAGAAGCGTGGAGAGGCGATGTGCTTTATCAGATGACCCGCACAGCCGAAGAGATTACTAACTAATTGGCCAATCCAAGTCTTGAGTATTTAGGGCGATACCACACGGTATCGCTCTCTTCGTATGCATAAGCACAAGTGGTATAATGCAGCTATATGAGACGGGCTGCACGACGATCTACGCTTTTACTTTTGGCTGTATTGATTGCCCTATCTACACTACTGAGCACTCTTCTGGTATCAAGCAACGCAAATGCCGCCCCCGCTACGATTGAGGATCCGTCCGTTGGTCTTGAGAAAGTCATCAAGCGTTGGTTTTTTTACAGAGGTATGTGGGGATGTCTTAAAGGCAGCCTGTATCAAAATAATTACTCAAGACAAGATATAATTTCCGGACACTGGGATCCAGAATGGGACAAAAAAGGCTTTGGTTACTTTGCCACCGATATGGATGGGGGCGATGGCAATGATGGAACGGTTCAGTGTGATGATGGAAGTGTATTTGCACAAGGAGCGGCTGCCTATGATTACCCCAAGGCATCAAGCGACGACACTTACGGCGCTTTATCTTTTTGGTGTTCGTTAATAGATACATACAATAATGACACAAAATCAAAGGTAGTGATTGAAGGCTCAAGCGACTGTAGCAAAGCCACCAAGTTCGACACAGTAGGGACATATGTCGATAGTGGAGACCTTACGGCCACACTGAGTAAAACAGGTAAGCGACCTAGCCAACAGCTATCAGACAACCCTAACTGGCAAGCCATGTACTACCTTATTGGCAAACGATCCCTAGAAAACAAGGCCTTTTGTGGAGACGGCGGCACACTTACCAGCCATATAAAAGAAAACATCGGTAATGCTGCAGGCGATAAATACGTTGGCGTTAAAATTGTTGACTCAGCTACCGGTAAAATTTTGTACGATAACAAAGAAGTTACCTATGAAATTCAAACCGATAGAAAAGACAGCGATAACATTAATGATAGTTTTTATAAGAGTGGCAATAACGGCGATCAGGCCGATGATTACGACTGTAGTGATTTTTCTAAGTTCACTAGAGATCAAGCAGGTAACTACTCAAAATATGTAATCAACTACTATAACGATGCCGTTGGTCAGATATTTATAGATAACTTTAAGGCGCTTGATGCCGCAGGCAAAGATGCGATTTGCGGCCCGAAGCCAGATGGCTATAGCTCAACATCACGCGACCCAACACATCTTGCCTATAATAACTGTTTAAACGGCGGCGAACTTATACCCGCAGTTGGAGTGTGTAAAAGAAGTGCAGAGCTTCAAAAAGGCTTGACTGTAAATGACCGTACAAATATCATGAAGACTTGCCTAAAAAAGAGTCTGCCCGCAAAATATACTGATTTTGTCGACGCGTTAGCAACACCCAACGTTAAAGCCGACGACAGTGCGAGCGTATCAGGCGATGACTCAACAGAAACAACCTCCTGCGCCATAGACGGCATTGGTTGGATTATATGTCCAGTCATGAACTTCATGGCGAAGTTAAACGATCAGGCATTCGGATTCTTAGAGAAACTTCTTGCCATAAAGCCAGCTTTGATTGGCCATCAGTCAACCATGGATGCGTGGGGAACATTTCGTGATCTAGCAAACGTTGCCTTTGTTATTGGATTCCTTGTTATTGTATATTCCCAGCTCACAAGCGTAGGTATAAGCAACTACGGTGTTAAGAAGCTGCTGCCCAAAATAATAATTGCAGCGATAATGGTTAACATATCATACTTTGTATGTGCACTGCTGGTAGACGTAAGCAATATTGTAGGCAGCAGCGTATATGGACTGCTTTCAAATCTTGTATCAGTTCCTGGAGGAGGTGACAGTAGTAGCACATGGGAAAATATTATAGGTGGAATCTTGGTAGGAGGAGTCGGCATATTGCTATTCATAGTGGTGATAGTCTCGCCAATGGTACTACTGGCTCTTGGTGTTGTATTACTCATACTTATTGGACGGCAAGCCTTTGTGATACTACTACTTGTAGTCTCGCCACTTGCGTTCGTTGCGTACCTATTGCCAAATACTGAGATTTTGTTTAAGAAATGGCGGAAGGCATTTTCGGCGACGCTTATGGTGTACCCGATTGTCGGAGCAATATTTGGGGCAAGTACACTCGCTTCAAATATCCTTATGAGCGTTGCAAGTAGCGGTGAGAGTGAAGACGACCAGCAACTACTTTCGATCGTAGCACTAGCCACACTGGCAATACCGCTGTTCGCAGTACCAGCAATACTACGAGGTTCAATGGCTGCAGCAGGCCAGCTTGGTAGCAGACTTCAGAATTTAGCCGATAAAACACAAGGTAAAGCAAACGCAGGTGCCAAAGATAGATTCGGAGGGATGGCAAAAAATCTAGGCAACAGGGCAAGTACTAGAATGCTCAACGCTGACGAACAAAATGGAAGAATAAGGCGTGGAATACTAAAAAGTGGGCGATTCGCAACCGGTATTGGTAGACGTACCAAGCGTGAAGATGCCTACAAGCAAAATCAGGCTCTACGTGATGCCGCACAGGAAAACTTCCTTAATGATGGTATCTCTGCTGCTACTAATGCGCAGGGTCAAGTAAATACCGCAAACTTATCGAAGACCGCTCGCCGCAGAGTAGACGCTGGAGCCGCAACAGCAACAGCAAAGGCAACCAATCAGCTAATAAATAATAGCGGTGTACAAAGCTCAATAGCAGGAAACAGTGGACTCTACCAAAAAGTTGCAGCTAGTGATTTAGCAACTCATCACGATCAGGAATATCAAAAAAATCAGGGTGAAAAGGCATTTTTCGACGGCATAAAAGATAACCCCGCGCAACAAGCCCACTACAACGAGTTAATAAAATCGCGTGAGGACAGAAAAACCGCAGAAGTAGATGTTGATACAGCGGCTAAAGGTGACGCTGGCGTTGTTGCCGCAACTGTAAAGCGTAAACAATCAGAAGAGAGCGGTAAGATAGCCGATATAAAGATTGATGAGGCGTACGAAGACCATGAAGACACACAAGAGTTAGTTATAAAAAGAGACGCTGCTGAAAAAAGAACCGAGACCGCAGCCGCAAAGAACAAGAAAGCGGCAATCATACAAAACGAAGGAGTCCGTGTTAATGCCGCGGCGGCCGCGGCGGACGTAGCAGCTGTTGAGGCTAGAGAAAAGGCTGTTATCGATGAGCTGAAGACTGATGCGGGGGCCGCGGCTAGTCCACAGTATGCTGCTGCTGCGGCCACACTCAAAGCAGCAGACACTGCTACAAGACTCTCGACAAATCAAGCAACAAGAGCAGCCAAACAAGCAGAGCAAGCTTTTATTGAAAGTACCGAGGGTCGTAGCTCCGACCTAACCACTAAGGTTGCCGAAGATCAACTGGCAGCCTCAAAGGCAGCAGAAGAAGCGATTGCATCAGAATTACGTGCTGGTGGACGCGATGCCGATGGTAACCTAATCAGTGTTGATGGTCTTGCTCCACAAGAAGTAGAAGCCTTGGCAACTGATCTAAGTCAAGCTGATGTTGATAGTCGGGTTCAAGCTCAAAGATCAGGTGCCGCAAAACGTGTCACAGATGTAAAATATGCAGGAGCTGTCAAAGCAAGCATTAACGAAGATGGGGAAGCTGTCGCCGGTGGGCTAGCTGAAGTTGCGGGCGGTATAGAAGGCAAGGCCGGCGTGAGTCAGGCTGCCGCTGTCGCACAACAAACCATTATAGAGTCATTTAGAAAAGGTGTTGCAGCCGAAAGCACGCTTCTGTCTAGTACTAGTGAATCCGATATACTTTCACCCACAATGCTTGGAAGTCCAGATATTCTTGACCAACCTGATGAAAAGATATCCGCTATGGGTTCAGTGATTGCAAAACGCCAGCACATGACGTCGCATATTAAATTGTGGAGACGAATGGGTGAACTACAGAACGAGCTTGATGGTCAGCAAAATGACATAAATAAACTTCCAGAAAACAGCGCACAAAGAGTCCAGCAGCAAGCAGAGCTTGATGCCAAGAGAAGTAAGCTCGTTAACTTGCAACAACAAGTTATGGGCGATAAGTCAAAGAAACCATTCGGAATCGGTGATGCAGACCAAGGCGCAGCAACCGTTGGTAAATATGGCACCAATATTTACGAAGAGACTCGTAAGCGCATACTCACGCACCTTACAGATGGTTCACTATCGTCTATGGATCCTGATGATATGAAGCTCCTATACGAAATGGGGCGCGACGGAAAACTTGGACCCGAACATGTTGCCAAAATCCAAGAATCATTTGAAGCATGGGAGAAAAATCCAAATCTCAAACATCTACTCAAAGATAAGAGCCGTGCCCTACTGGAACCTGTCATCTATCAAGATTACAGCGCCGATCCGGAATCTACCAAACCTGTTGCGGATAGGAAAGTTGAATTTTCCGGCGTCCACTCCATGACTGATCCAGCATCAGGTTCTTAGGACCAGGTAAGTTATAATCTTAAGCATGGCAGTCTACAAAGTACCCCAAGACGTTGAAGCTGACGATAAGCTAATCGGGCCGTTTTCGTTCCGACAGTTTATTTATTTGATTATCGTTGCAGGGTCGGGCTTTATTGGCTGGATGCTTGCACAATTATTTATACCTTTAGCCATAATTGTGCTGCCAGTCATCGTATTCTTTGGTGCACTGGCATTACCACTGCGTAAAGATCAGCCAATGGAAACCTATATGGCAGCGATTGTTTCGTATTATTTAAAACCCCACAAACGCCTATGGAGCCCAGATGGTACCCAGAGTTTAGTTGAAATTACTGCCCCGAAAGTTATTGAAGTACAGCGAACTAAAGATCTGTCACAAGATGAAGCCGAGCGACGCCTAAGTTACCTAGCTAGCATTGTAGATTCACGCGGTTGGGCTGTGCGAGGTGTACAAGAACAAATGCCTAGCGCTCCCAGTTCAATGAATAGTGACGCCTATTACGAAGCTCAGACCGCCCCCGATATTCTGGACGATACAGCCGGAATAGGGCAGGTGCTTGAAACAAGGCTTGATCAGGCTGATGCTAAACGTCATCAGGATATGATTAACCAATTTCGCACTCAAGCCAGTAGCGCTACAAGCGCGCCCGTGGTCGCCGCAAATACAACACCCCTTCCTGTACAGATGCAAGCAGCGTCACCAACCCAAGAGCCGGCTGCTCAACCTATGGCCCAGCCCCAACAAGCACAAGAAGACACTTCCACACAAGCTGTAACATTCAATCCATACCCCACGATGCATCAATCGGTCATTAGCCCAATTGATCCCTCTAGTGCCACAACAAGCACCGCACAGCCAGATCCAGCAAGTCAACCTCTAATAGTCGAACCCGAAAAGCCTAGCGAAAAGCAGGTGTCGCCTGATATAATTAACCTTGCAAATAATCCCGATTTATCGGTGGAGACGATTGCCAGGGAGGCTAATCGCATTCACGAAAAAGAGAAACTATCCGAAGATGAGGTAGTTATATCTCTTCGTTAAGGTAAATTGGCGTAACGAGTGGGAACGAAACAATCTCTTAATGCCGCCAAACCAACCGAATAACCAACCTCAAGTGCAGCCAATCATGCCACAGAATGGTTCTGTTAGTACTGCACAAAATTTAGCCACTCCCGCTCAGCAAGCTCCTCAGATGCCTGCTGCACCACAACCCACACTAGGAACTCCTCCGGTAGCTCCGCAAGTAATGCCAGGCCAACCACAGCCGGTGGGTAATGCGCCCGCTACGCAACCTACAAAAAAGGCCACCAATCCGAACACTACACAAAATACTTTATTGATTTCTGAAGTTCGCGAAAATATGGTCATAATGCGTGACGGTAGCTTTAGAGCAGTTGTGGCCTGTAAGTCGATTAATTTCGACCTTATGAGTAGTCGTGAACGTGAGGGTGTTGAATATAGTTACCAAAACTTTCTTAACTCATTGTATTTTCCGGTGCAAATATTCATTCGCTCGCAGCGGGTTGATATTGGCCCCTACATTGACCGCCTAGTAAACATTCGTCGCAATCAAGATAACATGTTACTTGGCGTTTTGATGGAAGATTACATAAACTTCATAGATATACTTAGCCAAGAGGCCAACATTATGGATAAAAGTTTCTTTATTGTGGTGCCATACTTCCCATCGGGTGATCTTGGCGACTTAAAAGGGCAGGCAAAAGGCTTCTTTGGCAAAATATTTGCTAAGCAGTCGAACGATGTTGTTAAGATTGATGAAGCAAGTTATAACAAAGCCCGTGATGAGATTAAAAACCGCGTTGATTCGGTTATGAGCGGTTTGTTCCAAATTGGGGTAAAGAGCGTGCAGCTGAACACTAAGGAATTGGGTGAGCTGTACTACAACATCTATAATCCCGATACGGCCGTTCGTGAACCACTTGGCGATTTTGATAGCGTTACCAGCACTTATGTTATGAAGGGTCAGGGCGACGCACCAAAAGTAAATCTGCAAGGGGGCGTGTAGTGGCGAAAAAACTCGATCCCGTAGATATTGCCGCCCAACAGCGTGCCCGCGAACAAGCCGAGGTAGAACAGGCGTTCTTAAAAGGTGTTACGACACTCCGTGACCTAATTGCACCGAGCAGCATTGAAATTCATTCCAGCCACTTTAGACTTGGCACAAAATATGGTCGAACGCTTTATGTATATGGCTATCCACGCCAGATTTATACCGGCTGGCTATCAAGCATCATCAACATCGACGAGGTTCTTGATATATCAATGTTTATTTATCCAGTTGAAAGCCAGGTAGTGCTTAATAACCTGCGCAAAAAAGTTACCCAAATGGAAGCAAGTATTGCCATTAACAGCGAAAAAGGACGTACACGCGACCCTGGACTTGAAGCAGCTATTCAGGATGCCGAGGAGCTGCGTGATCAACTACAGGTTGGAGCTGAGCGTTTTTTCCGCTACGGGCTGTACTTAACACTTTATGCAGATAGCTTAGATGAGCTTGGATTCGTGCAACATAAAATCGAAACCATTTTTGGTCAGCAGCTAGTATTTAGCAAGGTTGCAAGTAGCCAGCAAGAGCAGGGGATGAACAGTACGATTCCCCAAATGATGGATCAGTTGCAGATTAGGCGCAACATGAACACTGGAGCTATTTCTACCAGTTTCCCATTCACAAGTGCCGACCTTACTGACAGCAAGGGAATCCTGTACGGAATTAACATGCACAACAATGGGCTGGTTATATTTGATCGGTTTAGCCTGGAAAATGCCAATATGGTAGTATTTGCGAAATCTGGTGCAGGAAAGTCATTCACTGTAAAGCTAGAGGCTATTCGCAGCATGATGACCGGATCTGATATAGTTATCATCGACCCCGAAAATGAATACCAAAAACTATCCGACGCAGTGGGTGGCAGCTACATCCGGCTTAGCCTAAGTTCTGATACTCGCATAAACCCATTTGACTTACCTAAAGTAATCGACACCGAAGAGGCGGACGACGCATTACGGGCAAACCTGGTAACCTTACATGGATTGTTCAGGCTCATGCTTGGCGGCAGTCAAACAACTGCCAACGGGCAGATCCTTGCTGGACTCACTCCCGCAGAGGAGGCCGACCTAGACCAAGGGCTTATTGATACTTATGCTCGCGCCGGTATTACCTCCGACCCGCTAACGCATCACTCAACCCCTCCAACCATTGCAGACTTATACGACACATTACTGCATATGGGTGGTACTGGACCACAACTAGCTCAACGATTACGCAAGTACACCAGCGGAACATTCGCTGGCATATTTAGCCAGCAGTCAAACATCGACATTAACAACAATATGGTGGTGTTTAATATTCGTGATCTTGAAGATGAACTCCGACCAGTTGCGATGTACATTGTACTAAGCCACATTTGGAACATTACCCGTACCGATCAACGCAAACGAATGCTAATCGTTGACGAAGCTTGGCAGCTTATGAAATACGATGATTCTGCCAATTTCCTATTTAGCCTTGCTAAGCGGGCTCGTAAGTATCAGCTTGGACTTACCACGATTACTCAAGACGTGGAAGATTTTATGGGTAGCAAGATGGGGCGAGCAATTGTAGCCAACAGCTCCATGCAGCTGCTACTCAAGCAGTCATCGAGTGCCGTTGACGTGCTTGCCGATGTATTCAAACTTACAGAAGAAGAGCGCAAGCGACTAGCAAACTTCCCAGTCGGGCAGGGGCTATTCTTTGCTGGTCAAAACCACGTACATATTCAGATTGTTTCAAGCGAAACCGAACAGCAGCTTGTTACGACAGGAAGGGGTGCTTCTGGAACGCCAGCACAGGCCGCGCCATCCGCTCAGACTCAGCCAACAGAACCAAGCGTCAGCCCAGGTTATATGAACCCTGGTGAATCCGGTATATAATGAGGTCAGATACGAGGTAGTATATGCCGAAACTTGACGACTACAACGACCCTGATGAAATATACAACCCTGCTAATAAACTCGCCAAAAAGGAGCAGGCAGCAGGAGGTGAAGATTTTAGGGAGCCAGGCGGAACTTCAAACTCATCACAAAACTCAAGAACAAGCTCAACACAGAATGTACAAAATCGTGAAAATGGATTCTATGAACCCGATGATAACGAACCAGACCGAGGCGCCAGCAAAACCGTCAGCTTAAGGACAATATACAGAAAACGCGGAGCAACCGCAGCGCTCATTACCCTGATGCTCGGCCTACCTACGATTATAGCTATTTTTCTATCGCCAGCGCTCGTGATTCAGCAATTTACCGAAGCACTGACGGGTGAATTTAACGACCAGCTTGGTGCTTTAGATGTTCGCTCAACGCTTCTTCTGAAGAAAAAATACAATTCCGTCTTTACAAAAAATGTGTGTGGAACAGTCGTATCTATAGGCTGTAAATACAAGACAATCCGTTTAAAATCAGGGCTTGCTAAGCGTCTAGAAAATGCAGGCGTCACAATTAAGGGTGACGAGAGTCTTATACCTGGTCGGGTAAAGCCAACTCACTTTGTGTTTGAAGGCAAGGAGATTCCCGCCAAAGATTTACTAAAGGAGGCGAGGAACAATGTATCACTCCAAAAAGCTTTGCGCAAAGGCTACGACCCCCTATATGCGGCTTTTTCGGATAGAAAAGCGGCAGATATACGCACACGACTTGGCTTAAAAAGAAGTAGCGACGTTAAGGCCTCGACCGATGAAAAACAGATGAATGAAGATCTTAAGGAGACAGCCGCCGGCGAGAATAACATTCCAGAGAGCGGCGAGAAGCTTACTGCACAAAAAGATGAAAACGGCAACGTAACCGGTTACGTGGACGCCGATGGTACTGTTATAGATAAACTTGAGGGTGAACGAATTAATAGCCTTATTGATGAATCCATTGGTCAGGGCAAATTAGCCGAGAAAGTTGGAAAAGCAGCCACAAAAGGTTCGCTCAAGAGCGTATTAACATCCACGGCCTTTGGTGCCGGTGCAATCGATAGCGCATGTACGGCATGGACACTCATTCGTGTTGCAGGGTATGCGGCAAAGATATACCAAAAACGACAGTTGGCACGATACTACTACGAGTTTGCAAAGTTTGCTCATAAACAACGGTATGGGGATTCCACGGCAGAAGAAACCGAATTCTTCGCGAACAAACTGACCAGCGTGAATAGTGAGGGCAAGAACGCACTCGATTCAGACGGCTATAGGTTTGCTGCCTACGGCGACAGTTTTAACCCGGGTAATTTTGACGCAGAAACGGCTAACCTGAAAAAGGGTGAGGTTACAGATGAAGATATTAACAGAATAATGGTTCAAAACGAAACCAGCCGCTACATAAATGGTCAGCTTATAAGCACCAGCTTGATGGCGAAGATCGCAACAGCCATAACAGCTGGTAACTCTAGTGCAGTAGACGCAGCCGATAAGACTTGTGGGTTTGTAAAAAGCTGGAAAGGCCAAGCGTTAGTATTCGGACTTGCAGCAGCCGGTGCCGTAGTAGCCTTCTTTACCGGTAGCGCATCGGTCAGCGTAGGAGCGATCGCTCAAGGCGCCGTGAGCGTGGCAGTGTCTGTTGTATTTGCACTGCTTCAACCAAAGCTTATTGATATGGCTAAAGGGGAGGTAATTAAAGGCGACGAGAATGGTAACGAAACCGGTAACGGAGGTACTTCTGGGGCGGGTGGTTACAATGGCGAAATGAGTCAAGGTACGGGCATGGGCGTTGCAACTCAAAAAACATACCAAGACTACAATAAACTCTCAACAGAAGTTGCCGCCAAGTACGCAGAAATCGACAGAAGTGAAAGAAGCCCGCTTGACCCAACAAGTAAGAATACGTTCCTAGGTAGCATCGTAGCGACCATTTTGCCATACACCACAAAGATGCAAACAGTTGGCTCAACCAGCCTAGCTCTTTCGTCATTCGTAACGGCCAGTATTTCATCGCTTGGCATGGTAAAAACCGCCAAAGCAGATAGCGATGATAAATACAATCAATGCGACGATCCTGAATACAAAAGCAGAGACTTAGCAGCCGACCCGTTCTGTAATCTACGATACGCCATTCCCGTAGAAGACCTAAATATCGACCCAGACAAGGTATTAGACTACATGATCACGGGGGGTTACATATCGGAAGAAGATGAAACACCGCAGGGTGATTACGCGGACTACGTAGCAAAGTGTTTTGACAGAAAAACATCAATTGGTGACAGTGTTACCGATTACACCGATGGTGAAGGCGAGAGTGGTGGTGACGCTGGTGACGAGTGCATTATTGGCAAAGGCGGCAGCAGTGAAGAACGAAACAAAATGTTCCGACTCTTCTATATCGACACTCGTATAAGTGATGGTATGGAAGAAGATTTCGATACAGCAGCGCCCGAAGTAGTCGGCGGAATTGATCTGAATATTGCATCATTCAATGTTCGCGGTGCAAGCCACGACGGCGAGAATGGCACTATATCCTACCAAACCCGCATGAAGAAAACAGTCGAAACAGTTCAAAAGGAAAACTTCGACGTTATCGGATTCCAAGAATTCGAAACCAAGCAACGTACAGAATTTAATGCTGCCCTAAGTAGTACATACACCTTATCGAGCAATGATGGCGGTAGCGATAACGGCAACGGTATTGCTTGGAATTCAGCAAAGTATGACTTAGTCAGTAAGGGCACCCAACCAAGCCTTAAATACTTTAATAACGGCAAATTAAAAGCTCCTTGGGTAAAGCTTAAAGATAAATCAACCAACCAGATGTTCTATTTCCTTAATACACACGATCCGGCCAATGTGGGTGGTGACTATTCTGCCGAACGAACCGCGAATGCCGTACAACACGTAGCCTTCATGAAGGAGAAGGCAGCCGAAGGTATACCTGTATTCATATCGGGTGACTTTAACTCCTCATTCAAGAAAAGAACATCCCCAGGAGGTGGTGATACTAACGTAACAGCTAATAATATTAAAGAAACACTGCCGTACTGCGTTATGACTTCAGGAGATACTATTAAGAATGCTTTCGACGTGTATAAGAATCGAGATGCCAGATGTCCAAACGAAGATATCAACTGGGATAAAGAAGATCCGGGCAAGGGTTGCTCAACTCAAATTGATCACTTGTATATACTTACGGGCAGTCAAGCGGCTACTGTTAACGGATTTGGATGTGTCCGCAAAGGTGATAAAGCAGGCACAGTTGACGCAGGAAACGGTTCAGATCATGACACCGTAAAGTTTAGTGTGTCAATCGCCGGCGTAAACCAAAGTAGCGGGGCAGGCAGTAGTTTCGTTATAGGTTCCTATAACCAAAAAAGAGCTCTGCCCGCATCCAGTCACACAGCTGCAGTTAACAATATAGTCAATAGTAATATGGACGTGGTTGGAACTCAGGAAACTTCAGATCCAAAATTCACCAGGTATAGAGATCAATTAAAAAATGCCGGCTACGGATCGTATCCTTTGGCAGCAGGACCAAACCAGACCTGCAGCAATGCCCAGGCAATATTCTTTAAGTTATCAAAATTTAGTCTACTAAAGGGCGAGTACTTTGAAATACCACGCTACCCTGATCCAGCAGTTAACTGTGGTAATGGAGAAAAAACAGTAGCCAGCCATAAAGATGCAGTAGCGGACGGGTATCCAGCAACTTGGACACATATTCCGGTAGTCTGGTTGCAAGATGTGGCAACCAAGCAGACGGTGATAGTCATTAATACTCATAACGTGGCAAATGTGAAGGGTGCTGCAGGCACGAATCCCGCAAAGAGTCGTTGGAGATCGGCGCAAATATATATTGAACAGATACAACGCCTGAAGTCACAAAACCCAGGAACGCCAATATTCATGACTGGTGACTTCAATGAGGGAACAGATGTACGAAATGACGGCAATACGACATACCAAGGCAAGCAAGAAAATCTATTCTTTTGCATGGTTGCAAACACAGGCCTACTAAAGAGTGTTGATGGTCCAGTTATGAAATGTGATCCAAAATATAGTGTAGGTGGAGTTGATTATATATATGCATCACCAGAAGTAACCGTTGATTGGACAAAAACTATCGCTAGCGGAGGAGGAGATAGTGGTCCACCATCCTACACAGACCACCCTGTGCTTTACGCAAAGGTAACCGTTCCAGGTAGTGGCGCAGCCAGTCCGACTACTTCGCTACCGTCAAAAGATGGATGGGTATGGCCAGTGCCAGATGTTAAGTCAATGGGAACTCTTCCCTATGGAGCAAAGGGCTCAAAGGGAATTCACAAGGGAATAGATATCGGTATATCTGGTGGTGCAGCACTTGGCAAAACAGTGGTTGCCGCGCACGATGGCACCGTAAACAGAGTATGGGGCAAAGACAGCGCCTGCGGTACCTACATATCGATAGCAGCGTCTGACACAAAATACTACGCCGCCTACCAGCACGTAGCTGGAGACAGCGTGCTTGTAAAAGCTGGAGACAAGGTTAAGGCTGGTCAACCAATTGCAAAAATTGGTCGGCAAGGAGGGTCAAGCTGCGGATCGGCTGGATTCTTCCACCTTCACTTCAGCATTGAAACTCGTCCTGGTACGGTGAGTGAATATGCAGACAAATTCCCCAACGGAACTATAGATCCTCTAAAGGTGTTGCCAAAATGATACTCAAATACCTACACAAGGCTAGGTTTGCGTTGCTCATATTACTCTCGTGCATAGTAGCCCTTGAACCAATTAACGTTTTAGCAAAAAACGATGGCAAGTTATCTGATGAGCAAAGTCGTATTGGTAATAAAATCTTTTACTATAACCCTAATGATACCTGTAATGGCGGTTCAACCACTCCAACTATTACTCCAGTGGCAAACTCAGGTGGTGGCGATCCTGAGCCAATTTTACAGTTTTTTGTTGGCAAGGGACTTACACTTGCTGCAGCCGCTGGTTTTGCCGGCAATATGCAAGTTGAATCGGGTATGAATCCGAAGAATGTAGAAAACGCGTCTCAAGATGGAGAACTAAACAAAAAAGTAAATGGTGGAGGTGACGCTAAACCTGCCGCAGAAAATGGTGGAAAAATGTATACTCCAATTGATGGTGTTGGATTTGGTCTGGTTCAGTGGACATTTGGAGGATATAAAGCCGGACGTGAAGATCCATCTAAATTCACGTCACGACAGGGTGGCCTGTATCATTTTGCAAAAGAGCAAAATAAAGATATCACCGATATTAATTTGCAGCTTGAATATGTATGGAAAGAGTTAACTACAGGATACAAAAAAAGTACTCTCGATAAACTTTCAAACATAGCCAACCCCGTCGAAGCAGCAATCATCGTACACGATAACTATGAAATATCAGCCGATAGCGATTCAAAAGTACGCAGTGTTCGCGGCGGCAACGCAAAAACATATTATGATAATTTTAAAGATAAAATATCCGATGGTGCAGGCGCTGTCACACCAACCGTTCAGCCTAACCCTGTAAGCGGAGGTGGTGCGTGTGGAGATAAAACTGCAGATACTAATGCGAGCGGTGGAGTAGGTGAGGCCGGTGGCCTGACCTTTCCTTTAAAGACAACCAAGGCGATAATTAAAAAGGGCAGTGATGGCATGGTATGGTGCTTTGAGAGTCAAAGCAATTGCCACCACGACTACAATGCGGCAGATATTTTTGCACCCACAGGTACGCCGATCATTGCCGCAAAGCCAGGCAAAGTAGTAAGCAAGACAACCGGTTCATGTGAGTACTCTGGCTGTAACGTATCAGTAAAAGGCGACGACGGATTACTTTACTACTACACTCACATGAGTAAGCAGGCAATAGTGAATGTTGGTAAAAAAGTTACCGCAGGTGAGCAACTTGGCTCAGTTGGAACCAACGCAACCGCAATGAATACACCCCGTCACCTTCATTTCGATATTACAAGAGGTTCTTTTAGGCCATCTTGTTCTGGGTCAAGCTGTAATGATAGTGATTTTATAAACGTACAACCTGTATTAATACCAGCTTTTAACGCGTTGCCAGAAGGAGCCACCAGTGTATAACGATAACCAACGATTAAGTATAAACCGGCGCACTGTGGTTGTAATTGGTTGCATATTAATTGCTGCAATTGTATTTATTTTTGTTGCACTACACGGTTTTTTGAACATTAAAGGGTTTAATAACAAATCTTTTACGTACAGTAGTCTTACGGATGATTTAGTAACCTCGTCTACCAACAAAGCAAGTGGTTCGTTTAATTTATTAGCGTCAGGAAAACATACGGTTCAATTAACAAAAGATGACACTGGCATTGAGACACACTACGTAAATATCCCTTATTTCTTTGGAACGAGCACTATTAAAAGAAATAATAGCAGTTCAAAAATACAGGTAGTTGGAAGGGGTGTACAAGCACAACTTGCTATGACACCAACTGGGCTTATAGGCTGGAATAGTGCCGGTCTTATTCAACAAATCAACCAATCAAGTATAGATAATTCAGACTCACCATCAAGCACTAATGTTTTCTTCCCTAATTTTGATGCTACATATCAAGTAAACTCTCATTATATTGGGGGAGTTGTAAAAGCCGATGATCAATATATCCCTATGTACTACGATACAATTACTGGTGATAATTTTTCTTACGATGCAATCCAAGCAAACAATTTATCTTCAAAGCAAGAGTCAACGGGATTTAGTGTATATAGCAATAAAAAAATTCAGCTTTACACACCAAATAATTCTAAGCCGAAGATCGTTACTACTAACGAAACAATTTCAAACTACAACAATAATCCGCTCTATTCACTTACCTCAAAGACTTCTGTGATCGTTACCGGGGGCAACTTGTCTTCAATAAACGAGAATGAAGATGTAAAGACTCCTGAAGCAAACTTAAAGCTATCAGTTATAGATAATACATTAGGAAAGACTGTTCGTACTAAACAGTTTGGAAGTACACAAGTCCAAGATATACTTCTTTCGCCAGATGGTAAGTTGATATTTATAAAAACGAATCAGTCAATGGCCATATACACTACAGGTTCTTTCGAAATTGTGTACATGGCACCATTCACAATCAGTCAATTTATGTGGATAGATTCTGATAAATTTACTTTTGCCACTACAGACAAGGGTCTATTTATAGGCACGGCATCAAAGAAAGAAGCCTCCACGATTGTGTCTTATTCACTCGTAAGACCCACTCAATTATCGTTTATAGATAATGATTGGATTTACTTTACGGGTTATCCGGGCGATGATGAGGGTAGTCAAAACTCTGATGCATATCGAGCCTCAACAAAGGATACTCAAACAGGGTTTGATAATAAGGTGTTAGAAAAGTTTCCATATCAGGGCGATGGATATTACGTAGACTATATAAATAATAGGTTTATTGTTCAGCTTACAAAATACATCTCTTCATCTGGCGAAAATGTTAGTGAGGAAGACAAACAGAAAGCAAACGACTATATATTTAACACAGTAGGTAGTTCAGTACCATCAACTGACATCATCTACACATACGTAGTAACCGACCTTCGTAGTTTTTAATGATCAGCTTTTAAGTGGCATTATGATGTGTTTGTAGTTCTGATCTTTGGTGGATTCTGTTAAGACACAGGGAGCTAATTTACCAGAAAAACTAAAGGTAATTTGTTCTGCAGATACAGCCCCGAGCGCATCAATAAGATAGCGAGAGTTTAAGCTAACCTTACTGCTCTCTCCCGTGGCTTCAACTGTTATTTCGGATGAATTTTCACCAACCTCCGACGCAATTGAGTGGATGATTGTTACTTTTTTGTCGGTATCTAGAGCAAGAGTAATACCCCCGCCAGATTCTCTAGCAAACAGACTAGCGATTTTTATTGTTCGAATTAATTCAACACGAGAAAGGGTGAGTGATGATTCTGATTTTGCTGGAATAAGTTGACGATAATCAGGAAAGTTACCATCGATTAATCGGCTTGTAATTTCAACTTCTCCTAATCTAAAAGTAACCTGAGTGTCGTCAAATAAAACTTCTATTTCAATTGTATCGTCACGCAAGGTTCGCAAGACTTCTTGTAAAGTTGAGGTGGGTATAACAGCCGCGACATCACTTGCAGTGGTAGTAATCTTTCGTTCAGCTAGTCTATATCCATCAGTCGCTGCTAAATATAATCCTTTTTCAAATGAATGCCAAAAAACACCAGTTAGAATTGGCCGCGTTGAGTCATTACTTGCTGCAATAATTGTTTGAGCAACGGAGTTCTTAAAGTCATCAGATAAAAGTGAGTAACTTACGGCATTTTTATTGTTGATTGTGGGTAGTTCTGGAAACTCATCATCAGTAAGTCCGTTAATGGTTGATGATGAGTTTTTTGCGTTGATATGAAGCTTATTGTTAGAAACAGTAAGTGTAATTTGTTCTTTCGGGAGGTTTTGTATGAACTCACTTAGTAGTTTCGCTGGTATTGTTATGGATCCTGGCTTTACTATTTTTGCACCAATCCTGTGTGATGCTGCAACTTCTACTCGGACGTGACAAGACTGGGTGAATGCAAAATGGAAAACGGAGTCGTTAAGACTGGAGAGGATGCGAGTGCCGTGATGGACTTGGCGATCAAACTCTGCGGCATCTTCCACATCATTGAATGGATCCGCACCACCATGCTCCTCTGTGTTGTGCTGATCGGCTCGCCCCTACTCGGCCTGTGGTACGTGTTGGGAGTCTCCTTCCTCTACGGCATCGTTGTT
>JALRBJ010000006.1:40077-48407 GCA_023257815.1 Candidatus Saccharimonadia bacterium
GAATCGGCAAACCTGCCTTATTAGTGGCTAGGCGACTCGTGTTTGTTAGAGCAAAGCTAAGGTTTTCCTGAGTAACTACTACTTCCATTATTTTAAATCCTTTCAACTCTCGTTAGTAATAATAGGGACTGTGGAAAGCGTGGAAAAGATTTATACAACAGAGGTAATTTTAGTGAACTATCTTGTGTATTAGCATGTGGTTTTGTGTGAAAAAATATTAGGAAAACCGAATACTTTTCCAACCTTGCGCAAACGCAATCACCCAAGACTAGTAATTCTGTGAATAACTTCTGACAAGTTTTACTAATAGTTACTGACAAGCTATTCACAAGATATCCCCAAGCAAAAAAATATTTATACATATAACTTTTCCTTCAACTCAGCAACTTGTTCGCGAATAATAAAGTCTAACTTTACGGCTTTCTCTATTTTTTCGACAGAATGGATTGCTGTAGTGTGATCTTTTCGACCAAGCTCGGTTGCGATACGAGGAAAACTTAAGTGAAGCTCGCTTCGTAGTAAATACATTGCTATCTGCCTTGGCGTCACAATGTGTTTATCACGCTTTGCGCTACAAATCTCGCTTGATGTAAGTTGAAAATGTTTAGCGGTTTTATCGATAATCTGTTTGGCAGTTAAATGTTGGGGGCGTGACCTACGAACATTGCCTATTAAGCCTTCGGCCATAGATAAATCAGCTGGAATGCCTCGCATCTCTGAATAGGCAAGTAGTTGGTTTAAAGCACCTTCCAGTTCTCGTATGTTAGTCTTTATAGTATTTGCAAGATATTCAACAGTATCTCTAGTTATTTCTGTATCGGAAGCAGCGGCCTTTGCTTCAAGAATTGCGCACCGTGTTTCAAAATCTGGCATTTGGATATCAATGCTCATACCCCATTCAAATCGGCTTCGTAGACGTTCGGTTAAGGTTGGAATATTACGCGGTGGCTTATCGCTACTAATGATAATCTGCTTGTTTGCCTGGTGTAAAGCATTGAAGGTATGAAAAAATTCTTCCTGAGTCTTTTCTTTACCCGCAATAAACTGCATATCGTCAACGATTAGCACATCAATATTACGATATTTGTCTGCAAATCCTTTTTTCTTGAACCGAATACTCTCTAGAAAATCATTTACAAACGTTTCCGAGCTTATATAAAGCACAGCTGTATCAGGGTTGCTAGAAGTTATTTCGTTTCCTACAGCTTGTATCAAGTGTGTCTTACCAAGCCCGACACCACCGTATAAAAATAACGGATTGTATTTAGTGCCAGGGTTCTTTGCGACCGCTTGACATGCACTGTAAGCAAGATCATTACTTGAGCCGACAATAAAATTACTAAAAGTGTATCTGGGGTTTAGTCCGTTTGAATTAATCCGTTGCCTTGGTTTACTACTTGTAAGTTGATCGGCTTGGGGGTTAGTATTACGGGTTGTTTCTCGCGATACAACCGGCCGCTTTTGACTTGTCTTAACAATGTAGTTTATTGCCTGTGGAGAGACACCATTCTTTTCTAGAATAGTCCTTATTTGATCATTGAATTTTACTTCAAATTGACGCTGTGCGAATATATTTGGAACAGCAATAGTCACTAGTTCGTCAGACGATTCAAGTAACTCGGTGTTTTTAAACCAAGTCATAAAAGTAGCATGTGAAACCGAAACTTCAATTTCGCCTAATACACTTTGCCATAAAGAATGACTCACTAAAACTCCCTCGTCGACCACAGTCGCACAGTACTTGTTGCTACTGTCTATTGTAACCAACAAAAAAGTTTTCCACAATGAATCGATTAATGTGAATTTGAATAGAAAAAGACACCCAACAGTAATTAAGTTTTCCACAGCATCAAACCACCCCTGTAGTTATGTGGAAAAGGTTTGTCTATGTGTGGACAAGTGTGACTGCTAAATAATAAACATTCCATTAATTCAACCATTACCGCTTGAGATAAATAAGGTTTTCGGGTATAATCTCATCTTGATATGCCAAAAAGAACTCATCAACCACACACACGTCACCGTGCCAGAACGCATGGCTTTCGTGCTCGTGTTTCAACCAAGGCTGGTCGTGCAGTATTGAAGCGCCGCCGCGCTAAAGGACGTGCTCGCTTAGCGATTTAATCTTGTTTGTATACAGACTATAAAACTCCCCGTTGAATAGACGGGGAGTTTTATGATGAGGGTTAATTTTTTAAGTAACAACATTTGCGGCAATATTCATATATTATGGAAAGTAATGTTAGCAGCGCGATATCGGTTTCATGGTCATGGTAGCTTACGGTTTGTATATGCAAAAGGTAGGGTGGCTCGGTCGAAGTATTTTGTTTGTAAGTTTACCCACAATTCACGACGAACTAATCCACGTGTAGCCGTAGTGATTAGCAAAAAGGTGGTTAAGTCCGCTGTTAAGCGCAATAGGATACGACGCCGACTGTACGAGGCAATTCGACTTGAGCTATCGAATATGGTGCCCCAGTCTGATATTGTCTTTGTGGTAGTTTCTCCCGAGCTGCTTACGATACCATCGATTGAGTTAACGGATGTATTGCAACGAATCATTGCACAGGCTGGCCTCTACAAGTCTGGCAAAAGCTGATATACTAAGTTTAATACTTAGCTAATAAAAAGGCGTTTTGGTGAACATTTTTGAGCTTGTTGTTGTTCAGCCTATCTTTAACTTGTTGATGGGGCTATACGCGATCGTTCCTGGTCGTGATTTTGGAGTGGCAATAATACTATTTACGATTATTGTACGATTCTTGCTGTATCCACTAACTCGCGGCATGCTTCATCAGTCAAAGGCGATGCGCAAACTTCAGCCTGAGCTGGCTCGCATTAAAAAACAATCCAAGGGTAATAAGCAGGCTGAGAGCTTGGCCATGATGGAGCTTTACAAAAAGAATGGTGTAAACCCATTCAGATCTATTGGTATTTTACTAATCCAGCTACCAATCTTCTTTGCACTCTTCCAAGTTATTCAGATATTTACCAATCACCGTGATCGTATTGAGCATTTTACTTACGGTTTCTTGGCTCAGGTTGAGCCCATCAAGGAACTAATCGCACATCCAGATAAGTTTAATGAGAAATTACTTGGCATTGTTGATCTTACAAAAAGTGCATTTAGTCATGGCCACATTGATATTTTCTTGATACTACTGGCAGTTGTTGCTGGTATTACCCAGTTTATTATGAGCAAACAGACCATGCCTAAGTCTGAAAGTAAGCGACGTATTCGAGATATTATGGCTGAATCGGTTGAAGCCTCAAGCGGAGCCAACGGTAAGCAGCCCGATATGAGTGAAATGAATACCATCATTATGCAACGGATGAGTAAGATCTTGCCGATATTTATGTTCTTTATCATGATAAGTGTTCCTGGGGCATTGGCACTTTACTATGCGGTCTCAAATCTGGTGGCTGTAGCGCAGCAGGCATACTTACTTAGGCAAGACGAAGACGAACTTGAGGAGATCGCAGAGCAGTCTCCAGTAAAAAAACCTATGACTACGGCTGTTTCTAAAGGCAATAAATCGGTGAAATCGAGCAAGACTACGGTGACGCGTATTGTTGCCAAAGAAACGAGGAGAAAAAAGTAATGGATCACGAAGCAAGTCTAGAATACGCAAAGAAATATCTTGAAGATCTGTTGAGTTTTTTTGGCGTTAATGTCGAAATTGATGCCCATGTCGAAGGTGATGTTATTGAACTTGCTATCCCGTCTACAGAAGCGAATAGCATTTTAATTGGTCGCGGAGCCGAAACGCTGCGCAGCTTACAGTACGTTGTTTCAACCACCCTTCGCAATCACGACGCGGCTTTAGTACGAGTTAACATCGATATTGCTGACTACAAAAAGCAGCGTGCCGACAAGATTGCCGAAAAGGCAAGGGAATGGATGGAAGAGGTGCGTAAGACCGGAGACAGCCATGTAGCTAATTTGAATGCGGCTGATCGACGCGTTGTTCATCAGGTAGCAACCGAGTTTGAAGACATCGAAACCTTTAGTGAAGGGGAGGGGCGTGATAGGCGTATTATCATAGCCCAAAAAAGCTCCTAAACAGCCGTCTAGTCGAGGCTAAATCACTAAAAACCACAAGTGTCAAATGTATATTTAACTAGTTAGCTAAATATATTCAAAACACCTACTTTAACGCGTCTATGTATGCCTGATGTGTTTGTTCGGCTGTGCGCAGCCACGAATATTTCTTAACTTGCTTATGACCAGCTGTAATCAATCTTGCTCGTAACTCTTGATCATTAATGACTTGTTCAATGGCATTAGCTATGTCATTCGTATCTTTAGGGTCAAAATATTCCGCAGCATCACCATAAATTTCTGGCAGGCAGGTTGCGTTGCTGCTAACTACTGGTGTACCAACGGCCATTGCTTCAAGACCGGGTAATCCAAACCCTTCCATTAATGACGGAAATACATATGCACTGGTATGCTGCATAAGCCAGTCACGTTGATTATCGGGGATAAAATCTGTGAAGACGATGTTTCTATAGCCCTTTTTTGTGAAATAGGCTTCGTTCGCACGAGTGTCATCGGCTTTTTTTCCAACCAAGACCAAGCCAAGATCGGGGTGTTCTTTGAGTAATTTTTGATGTGCCTCACCAAGGCGCCGAATGTTTTTATAGTCAGGCTGTTGACCTACATACATAATGAACTGTTTGAATGGAAGTACGTATTCCTCTAGCTCATGTGTGTTTGGAGTTTCGGCTGCGAGTAGAGTAACCCGAACCTTGGACCCGGGTATCTTAGAAAGGGCAACGATATCTTGCTTGGTGTATTCGCTTATAGCGATAACTATTTTACTTTTACGTGCTACTCTCTTGAATACAAATCGGCCAACAAACTGCTTAAAGTGGTAAACAAACCAGTTCTTGTCGGAGTTGTATGTTTTGAGCAGGGTTAAGTCTGCAATTGTCGTTACCGTTTTTCCCTTATAAAGAACTGGTTGTTGGGGCATGCAAAAATGAACCAGATCGGCCGATAGGTTGTCGAGGAATGTCTTAAAGCCAATCTGTTCAGCCAAGGAGTAATTGTCGAATTCTGCAACTCGTACAGTAAAGTTCTTGTTTGTTGGTTTCCAGTAAAATTCGTCTTTTTTACGTACCAATACCGTATAGCTATTTGTTGAGTCAATCTTTTCTAGATAATGAAGCAGCCGTTCGACGTAACGGCCGGTTGATGAGCTGATTATTCGAGCGTCAATAGCAATGTGCATAATATGTAGTGTAACAAAATAATTGCACACGAGGTGTGCTAACACTTTGAATCTGCTATAATTAAAGCGATACTATTTTTCTTATAACTTAGGGAGATTCCAGAGAAATCATGGCACAAAAGCGAGCTTTTATTACAGGTATTGCCGGTCAAGATGCAGGCCACTTAGCACAACTACTACATGAAAAGGGGTATGAGGTTTTTGGTACGCTGCGTGGTCAGCTTGAAGCGAGCCATCCTCGCTACCAGGCTATAAAGAACGAGATGCCATACGTAAATATTGTACTTGCGGATTTGCTTGATATTAGTGCTTTAACGCGTGCGATGCAAGAGATTAAGCCTGATGAAGTGTACAACCTTGGCGCCATAAGTCATGTTGGGTATTCATTCCGTGACCCACTCCTTACGGCGGATCTTACTGCAAAGGGTGTACTGAACGTACTTGAGGCAATTCGTCTCGCTGGACTTGAAAAAACAACCCGTTTCTACCAAGCTTCAACTTCCGAAATGTATGGTGGACTTGACTACAACCGTCCCGAAAAAGGTTACACTGAATCATCAGCGTTTCATCCTCGCAGTCCATATGGTGTAGCTAAACTATACGGCTACTGGATTACTAAGAATTACCGCGAGAGTTATGATATGTTTGCCGTAAGTGGCATCTTGTTCAATCACGAAGGCGAACGTCGTGGTCCTGAATTTGTAACGCGAAAAATCAGCCAGGCTGTAGCCGCTATAAAACTAGGTAAGCAAGATAAGATTGAACTAGGTAATTTGGATGCTAAACGTGACTGGGGATACGCCGGTGATTACGTAGAAGGCATGTGGCGGATGTTGCAGCAGGATACACCAGATGACTACGTGCTTGCAACCGGTGAGGCTCATTCAATTCGTGAATTTACTGAGCTGGCCTTTAAGGAAATTGGCATTGATATTTCGTGGCAGGGTGAAGCTGAGAATGAAGTTGGCGTTGATCAAGATGGCGTTGTTCGTGTAGCGATTAACCCAGAGTTTTACCGGCCTGCTGAAGTTGACTTTTTGCTGGGTGATCCAACGCGTGCCGAGAATGAACTTGGCTGGCAACGTAAAGTTGATTTCCCTGGCCTGGTGAAGTTAATGGTAGAACACGATCTTACAGCTAAACAATAGATCCTAGATTAATAAAATGTTTACTATCGGCATAGAGTAAACCTATGCCGATAAAATATCAGCAATGGTTTGCTTAAAGCTATACGCCCGAGTCCAGTTAAATTCACTGGTAATAACTGAATTATCACCCCGAATATCCATAACATCGTTGGGGCGGATCAACGTCCTATCAATGTCTGTTTGAGGAATGTTAATACCCATAACTTCCGAGATTGTACCAAGTACTTCTAACCCGCTAAGGCTTTCACCAGAACACACATTATACAGAGCTTGCTGCAATGGTTTTGGATGTGTCGCGATCAGTCTATAGGCAGATACAACATCACGCACGTCGGTATAATCACGCCGTGTTTCAAGATTCCCAACTTGGATAGGACTGGAGTCATCTGATCGTGAGCGTATTTTTTCAATAAGATCTGGAACAAGGAATCCACCAAGTTGACCTGGTCCAATATGATTGAATGGACGAACTACCGCACATTCAAGACCACGGCTTGTATAATAGGCCGCCTGGTGTTCGGTCAGTACCTTACTGATTGCATAGGGCGAACTAAAGCTAACCGTCCCTTTTTCGCTAATTGGCATTGGCTGTCTGGGGTCGTACACGGCACCACTGCTCACTATTACAATCCGTGGCTTCTGGCTATTCTTAACATAGTGTTCACAAAGGTTTGTCACCATGGCACTATTAAGCGAAATATAGTCCTGTGGATGTTCAAAGGATGGCCCTACGGCCGCTAATCCAGCAAGATGGATGATACCATCGGGTTGATGCGTTAAATTTGGCCAAGCCTCAGATAGATCGACAGTTACATACTCAAGTAAGTCATCCGCAATCTTTTCGTGGGCGTTTTCTTCGCGTCCAATTCCAATTACTTTATGACCGCTGGCGATCAATTCTTTAACAAGATGTTTCCCTACGAAACCGTTAACGCCGGTAACAACAATTAAGCTCTGCATACTACTAAGTATAACCTTGAGTGACTAAAATGTCTCTTTATCAATCACAATATCTAAGCTATAATTATTAACTAAATGAACCGGTTACTTAATCGCTGGAAAACTAAATACCAGTACTCCATTATTCTGCTAAAAGAGCTTGTAAAAACAGACTTTAAGCTTCGGTATCAAGGCTCTGTGCTTGGATACGTATGGTCTTTATTAAGACCGCTTTTTCTTTTCGTAATTCTTTACCTTGTCTTTGACAAAATATTCAATGCAGGCGCAACCATACCGCACTATCCTGTCTATTTGCTGTTGGGTATAGTGCTATGGAATTATTTTTTGGAAGTAACCAACAATGGTGTAACAGCGGTTGTTGCAAAAGGCGATTTATTACGTAAGCTTAATTTCCCCAAATACGTGATTGTTCTTGCCGGATCATTTTCGGCACTAATAAATCTTTTCATCAACTTTGTTGTGGTCTGTGTATTTATGGTATTTAACGGGGTGGAATTGCACGTAACTGCGCTTATATTCCCACTCCTTGTGATTGAACTTTTTGTATTTTCACTTGGGTTATCGTTCTTGCTGAGTGCGCTATTTGTAAAGTTCAGGGATATTAATTATATTTGGGAGATATTCATGCAGGCGGCGTTTTACGCAACTCCTATACTTTACTCACTTCAATTTGTAATAGATAAGTCTGAATTAGCTGCAAAAATATTAATGTTTAATCCTGTTGCGCAAATCATTCAAGATTCTCGGTTTGTATTAATCACAGACAAAGCTATTACCTACGAACATCTATACGGTAGCGCTATCTACAGGATGGTTCCAGTCGCAATCGTGTTAGTGATTGCTATAGTATCCGCGTTCTATTTTAGAAAAAAGTCACCTTCTTTTGCGGAGGAGATCTAATAATGGCTACCGAAAAAGTAATCAGGATAGAGCACGTAGCAAAGACATTTAAGTTGCCTCATGAGCAGAGTAATTCTATAAAATC
>JALRBJ010000007.1 GCA_023257815.1 Candidatus Saccharimonadia bacterium
CACCTGGATGACCACTAAATTTTTCAGCCACCGAAAAGTTTTGTGAAAAGAATTGGATGAGTTTCTTGGCATTTTGGTAGTCGGTACGATCGGCAGGGCTCAGTTCATTTTCACCAACGATGGCAATAATGTTCTTTAGGCTATCGTATTTTTGCATGATAGCCTGAACTTTTTCAGCCAACTGGTAGTGTCGTTCGCCTACGATAGTTGGCGTGAGGAGAGAACTGGTAGTTTTTAGCAAGTTTACGGCTGGGCGAATACCTTGTTCGGCAATTGAACGATCAAGTACCAGCACACTGTCGAGTTGTTGGCTAATTGCCTGCACGGCGGGGTCGCTTAGATCATCTGCTGGCACATAAATAGCCTGCACAGAAGTAATAGTACCTTTTTCGGTTGAACTTAGTCGGTCCTGCAGTCGACGCAGGTCGCTAAATACCATTGGGCTATAACCACCTTCAGATGGAATTAATCCTAAGTTGGTAGAAAGCTCTGTCATAGCCTGGACGTGGCGATAAATGTTGTCGACGAAGAATAGAATGTCTTTACCTTCTTCGTCCCTAAAGTATTCAGCGGCAGTCGCCGCAGCTGGGCCCACCATAGAACGAATAGCAGGGGTGGCATCCATTTGGCCAAAGAACATTACGGTGTCTTTTAATACGTCGCCATCACGCAAAGTTTCGTATAACTCGTTACCTTCACGAATACGCTCACCAACACCACAATAAATCGAAAGTGACTCAGCAGCTCCCTCCTTTTTGCCCTGGGTAACATTGTGAATCATTTCCATAGTGAGCACTGTTTTGCCTACGCCCGCACCACCGATTACGCCGATCTTGCGGCCTTTGACGAATGGCGTAAGAAAATCAATGACTTTTAATCCGGTTTCAAGTAGCTCAAGTTTGGATGAATCACGGTAACTTTTTGTGCCGCTCGGTACGGTAATCGGCCGGCGGTTATCAAGGATGCGTTCACCCTTATCGAGTGGCTCACCAAGTGCGTTGAACACCCGTCCTTTTGTGATTGGCCCGATTGGTACAGTTACCTTAGCGTGTGTACGTGCAACAGCTTGGCCGCATCGAACAGTTGAATCATTGTTCAGGTTCAAACAGACTGCTTTATCGCCCCTAAAGAAGTTTACTTCCAAGAAGACTTCAGGTTGTCCTTCAACCTCTAACAGCTCCTTAACATCGGGTCGTTCACCTGTTAGCAGTACCTCAACGGTGAGTCCTCTAATCGTTACAATTGATCCTATAGCGGGATTCTGTAGGGGCTTGGATGATTCGGTCATGGCGCAGCTCTTTCTCGACGTTTCTTTTTAATACCTACCAGCACTTCACGTAGTCGGCGATCACTCTCGGCACGTTTTGAGCGGTGGAATTCAAGTTTGTATTCACCAAGTAGTTCACCAGCACGATCTTCAGCTACGGTCATGGCATTAAAACGACTGGCTGCTTGGGCGAGTCCGGATTGTAGGATTGTTTGGCTTAAGGCTAAGCTCATCATGCTTACTTCCATCACGTCGGCAATCTCATCAAGGCTTGGTTCAAAGATTGTTTCGTTGTCGGTCATCACGCCCTCTTCGGATTTTTCAGTCATATCTTGGATACGTGTTACTAGATTGATTGACCTGACTTCCTGCTGGCCAAGCGACAGGTACTCTTCGTAGTAAACAGTAATTTTTTCGTATGGCTTAACAATGTTAATGACCGGTGTAACATCAATATAATGATCGGTTTCAGGAATTTGAAAGAAGTGAATGTAGGGGATGCCGCGCTGGGTAAGCTGTGATGCGCCGTGGCTTCCTAGCACAACGATGTCGGTATTTTTTGGGTCATAGTCTGACTGCATACTTTCAATCATGCGCATATCAAGATCACCAGATAGCCCTGCTTCGGCGGATATCAGCACTAATACGTTTCGTCCATTGTCACCAACTCCATCGCGGTAGGTAATGCGCTTTTTAGGATCAACACGCAGTGCCGTGTAGCGCTGCCATAATAGATCAAAGAAGGCTTCACTCATCTGTACTTTGTCTTTCACTTTAGCAACCTGAGTACTTGCCAGACTTTCGAATACGCCAGTCAAATCCTTGAGTGTTCCAATTGAACCCATCTCTTTTTCAATTACACCAGGCCGTCTCATTGCTTGGCTTCCTTAGTTTCTGATTTTTTAGAGTCATCTTTAGATTTTTTTGAATCAGACTTTTCTTCAACGGGTGGTTCGGCTTCTACCTGTTTTACCTCTTCGATTTTTTTGGCACCAAATTGCTCAAGAAGTTGAGCCTCCAGTGCATCGTACTGATCTTCGCTGCCAACTTGCTTTGCTACTTCTTTAACAGCTTTTCGCAAAGCAGTTACGTCGATTGCTCTGTCGTCGGTAGGTAGCATTATGGTTTCGAGCATAAGTTGTTGTTCAACAAGGCTGAATAGTTCCTCCGGTGTTTGCCCCAAAGCCTGATAAAGGTGCTTACCGCGTTGTAAATCAAGTCGAGTTTCGGCTGATAATTGTGATGAGAAGTGGCTGAATTCCTCGGCTTGTTTGTATTTGGCAAGCGCCTTGAATAGGGCGGTTGAAAGCTGTTTTTGCCGCCTAGTTTGTGCCTGACCGCCCACGCGACTCACCGATAGACCAGCGTTTACGGCTGGTCGGATACCCTTACGAAAATAGCCAAGATCGAAGATAATCTGGCCATCGGTAATAGACATAATATTGGTTGAAAGGTATGCGGTGATATCGTCGTTTGGTGTTAGTACGACTGGTAAGCTAGTAAGGGTTTTTTCGTTTGTTAATAACTTTCCGGCTCGTTCTAGCAGTGAAGAGTGGGTGTAAAAAATGTCACCAGGATAAGAGTCGCGACCAGGATCAACCTCTTGAAGTAGGCTTAACTGACGGTAGCTTTCGGCGTGGCTACTTAAATCGTCATATATGATGATTACATCACGGTTGCCGTTATACCATAGCTCTTCCGCCATCGCACAAGCGGCGTAGGGTGCCAAGTAGCTCTGCGTAAGTGAATCGAAGATATCGGCCATCACCACGATAGTATTACTCATGGCACCTGACTCATTGAGGCCGCGTAGTAATCGTTCAACATCTACCTTACGTTTACCAATTAATACATAGACAACAATACGTTCAGTATTTTGTTGATTGGCACTTAGCTGGCTTAAAAAGGTACTTTTACCAGACTTTGAGTCACCTAGGATTGCGATACGCTGGCCTAACACGATAGGGAAGAAGCTATCGACTGCTGTAACACCGCTTGCCAGCTGCTCGTCAAGCATCTTCCTGTCCATGATGCCTGGTGCGGGTGTGAAAATACCGGATTTTTTACTGGCCTTAACCGCACCTTTGCCGTCAAGTGGTTGGCCCATTGGATTCACCACACGGCCAATCAAACCCTCACCAACTGGTACGCTTAATACATCATTTTCAACTACCGCTAATACTCCAATTGGTAGCTCTTCAGTGTCAATGTTATATAGAATCACGCGGTTACCATAGGCTTCACGTACTAGGCCGCGCTGGCCATTCTCGAATAGTATCTGTGCACCAATACGTACACCTTCTAAGCCTTTTACTTCAACCAAAAAGCGGTTTACTGCGGTTACTTCGCCAGTTAAATTATCGGCTTCGACAAGCTTTTGAAACTGAGAGTTATCAAACATTAACTAACACCTCTGAAAACCGCGTGTTTGATTCAAGCAGCTTACGCCTAAATGACCAATCGTGAATATGGCTGCCATATGCCACAACGAGGCCACCCAGAATGTTGCGATTTAGTCGAAAACTCACCAGTATGTTCTGGTTTAATTCTTTTCTGCACCATGCAACCAGCTTTTTTTTAACATCACCTGACGGAATAGCCGCTAGAGTAATCGTAATCGTGGGGGCGGATTTCCTGTAGGCTTCAAGTGCCTCCAGTAGCTCATCGATTGAGGCTTGGGTCATTGGCTTGCCCGCACTCCAGGCTCTAATAATTTGAGTTGCGTCTTCGGATAGAATAGGCTGAGCACTTGTGGACTTTCCGGCTACTTTTTGTTTGATGAGTTCGCGCGAGGCCCAGTTGCTATAACTTTGTACGTCGCGTAGTATAATCGCCAAATCTTGTGAAGAAGCGACACTATCGGGCATTACAAGCTTCATGTTTTTGATCCTTGCCTTGGCATGGTGGTCTCGGTTGCCGATTGAATAAGACTAGCTTTGTTAGCTTCTAGGGTTGCTAGTAGGTAATCGCTTTGAGCTCCTAGATCGACATCATGACCAAGAGTCTCGAGTAAAAAGCCTAGAACTGCGTCATTCATTTTATTGTTTAACTGATTAGTTAAATTTTCTTTTTGTACCGCAAAGCTTTGATCCATCTCGGCTTCGAGCACGGCTTGACGTTGAGTAAGCTTAGCATCAAGTTCAGCTTGGCGTACGGCCAAACTTTTTAATATTTCAGTCTGTTGGGTGACGATTTGCTCCTGAGCTCCGGTGAGTGAGCCTTGAGTAGTGCTGCGAATATCGGCTACGTTGGCCTTGAATAGCTTAATCTCGTCATCAAGCACTTCACCGCCAAACTTTTCGAGTAGCTTGTTGAGCTCTGTTGTAGTGTCACCAAGATCGTGTTGGAGTTGTAGGGCAGAACGATTTACGATCCCTTGGAAATTTGCCTCGGCTTGCTTGGTGATTCTTTCGCGGGCCGCCGGCGAAACGGGCGCCACTTCACTTGCAGTAGCCTGTGTGGCTTGCTTTTTCGCTTTACTACGTCTGTGCTCCGCGAAATACTGCACGGCCAACGTAACCACCACGCCTAGTATAAAGGCGTTTATGACCAAAAAGATTTGAAGAAGACTCATGCCCACCACGCTCCGCTCACAACTTTGTTAACACCAGATAAATTGTTACTAATCCAACTCCTAGAATACCAAGTACAAGCCCAGAAAGTTGTATCAAATCACGATAAATCGCTGATTGACTTAATGGATTACGTCCAACCGATATAATACTGGAGCGAATCATAGAGTAGATTAAGCTAGCTACAATAATGAGCATAATCAAGAAAATGGCACCAGATATCAAGATGGGTACAGTGCCTACTTCTTTACCGGCAAGACTATTGGCAACATTTTGTAAGGCTGCTGGTACGATTGTTTTCTCTGGCTCTTTAAAATAGTAAGCAACGTTAACGAGTACTGGCACCTCGCCAACTTTAACTTTTTTTTGATTGCCGTCAGTATCTTTATAGGATTCTTCACGTACGTTAGTCATGTCTCCTTGAGCCACTCCTACAACGCGGACATTGGCACTTGCGCGCATGCCTACGCCTTTGAACGGTGATCCTGTTATGTGGTCGCCACGCACCACTGGACCGTTGACATCGCTAACCAGTACCGGTAGCGTGCCAGTGGTTGCAACTTGTACCTGGTTGTCCTGGCCACTAGAAAACGTAAGCAACGAACTGCCCGAAGCGATCACCACGCCGAGTAGATTATCTACGTTGTTGCTTTCGGAAGCCATTACGATATCAGTCTGATCATCCAGCACACTGACGAGTGAGCCAATCGAAAGTTTGTCCTTCGTGGTGTAACTTTCAGATATGGCGGTAACTGCAAAAACTGATGAAGGCAACGCGACAAGTCCAATCAAAAGAAGGCAGATGTAAAGAATCTGCACCCTAGTTTGCCTCAGACCCCCAAAAAATCTCATATTATTTTCTGTTTTATCCTTAGGGCGAGTATACCAAAAAAGCTTATGTCAAGCTACTATTTCAAAAGAGGTAGATAGTGGTAGTATGCTATATAGTATGAAACATTCAAATCGCGAGGCTGGATTTACATTGCTTGAGCTGTTTGTGGTGATCGTGGCAATTATTATCCTACTGCTTATTGTGTTCTTTATGCGTGCAGGTAATTAATCCTAGAATTATTAATCTATGGCAAAAAATCTCGTATCCGGTCTAGAAGTCTTTAATAAGAGTCGTTTTAATGATAAGCTCCGTGATTTTGGTGCTGCTGGTTTAAGCTCCGTTCATTTCGTGCTTGATTTTGATTACACCCTTACAACGCTGTTTACCGCTGATGGTGACCGGGCATCGTCTAGTTGGGGAGTACTTGAGCGACATTTGCCACCCGCCGCTCAAAAAGAGTGTCAGGACATGCACGACTACTACGTAGTTAAGGAACGTGCTGGCACGCTTACAATCGATGAAGCTGAAACTTGGTGGGCGAAAGCGCTTGCAGTTCAGCGTGACAACCAAGTCAACTTAATGGAAGTCGAAGCCAACTTTATGTATCAGGCTAATATTCGCCCAGGTACGCATGAGCTTTTTGATGAGCTGAATACTCACGCAATTCCAAGCATCATATTGTCTGCTGGCATAAAGAACGTCATAGATATTTGGTGTGCCGCTTATAAAATCTCGCCTAGCTTAGTGGTTTCAACCGAGCTTACTACCGACAAAAAGGGTAGAATGACAGGTTGGAACACAAATAGCGTGATACATGCGCTCAATAAAGACGAAGCTGATCATCCCGAAATGAGCCAGCTAAAAGAAGGACGTCCATATACCATCTTGCTTGGCGACAGTATTCATGATGCCCAAATGGCAGCTGGTGATGATACGGTTATTCGCATTCGAATCGTTGATACTCAGCCTGATACTGATATGGTTGAAGTTGCAGGGATTACTTCTCAGGCATTTGACGCAATGATTACGAATACAGATTTACTTCCAGTAGTCGCATTGCTACAACGAATCAAGAGCCTGCAAACAAAGTAGACTTTAATCTTTCAGATACGTTCTACATCCGATCTGCTATACTACGTGCATTATGACGGTTAGGCTTCGTAAACTGCCAAAAGTCGTTATTGCTCTGCTAAGTTTATGTGTATTGTTGGTATGGCTCATTTTTCTGGCTGGTCCACTGTATAATCTCGCAACTCATCAAATAGCATTTGGTCGTGTTGTTCACGCTGATTCAAGTAGTTCTTCTGTACTTATCAAAGAAAATATATATCCATTTTCAAACGACTGTGTTGATGTGTGGGTATCTGGCTCTTGCAGGCTCAAAGAAGGTGATACCGGTTTGTTCTTAATAACTACGCCAAATCAGACCGGATTCAGGCTTGATCAAATAGCTTTATCGATCAGTTTCAGCTTACTTGGTACGCTAGTTTTTGTGGGCTTTGCACTTGATGTACGCATTAGGAGGCCGCAGTCTGCTATCCATCACCATCATCATTAACATGAGTGGTATCATGGTGATATGCTGCAATATCTTCGTTCCTCATCTTCAAATCCTATTATTGAACCAAAAGAGAATCTTTTAACAGGCACATGGGTACGTTCAGAGCGGCCAAGTGACGAAGAGAAAATTACCCTGCTACGTCTTGGTGTCGATGAAGATATATTAAGTGATGCCCTTGATCCCCACGAAGTACCGCGTGTAGAACTGGATGATGGCTGGACATACTTTATTACTCGTTTGCCTGATACCGATGATGACTTCAATGACTTTACAACCCCAATTTTGTTTGCAATTAGTGATGAACATCTGTTTACAATTAGTCGCGATTCGCTTGGTCGATTATGGCAACCATTCATAGATTCGGCTCAGGTACCGACTGCCGATCGTACTCGACTTTTTATGCGCATGATGGAAGCGATTACGAATCAGTATCAACGACGAGTTGCCATCATAAACCGTCAGATGCGGGCGGCTACTTCAGATGTAGTCAAGTTGAGCGCCCGTGATATCGCTACACTCACTGAATATGAACGTAAGCTCAACGATTATCTTGACGCGCTTATTCCTACCAATACCGCAACCGAAAAATTACTTGGTGGTCGGATTTTAAAACTAACCGCAGACGATAAGGATTTAGTAGAAGATCTTTCAATTGATTTCGAACAGTTGATCGCTCGTTGTAAGTCACTACTTCGTACCATTACGAACTTGCGCGATTCTTACCGTGCAGTTATGGACACACGCCTGAACGAAACCATTCGATTACTGACCGTAATTACGTTGGCACTTACTATTCCAACGATGATTGCTGGGCTATTTGGTATGAATGTTCCACTGCCATCTGGCTCTGAGTCGCCCTTTATGTTCTGGGCCGTCATAATATTCAGCCTACTTTCGGCTGGATCGCTTAGTATTTATTTCTTACGCAAACGCTAATTAGTCTAATTCTTAATCTCAACACCACCCATTACGCAAGTGGCGTTAACATTTAAGATTGGAGCATTCTTGCCCTCTGGTTTAGCTGTTTTGTTTTCCCAGCCGCCAAGGATTGGTGTTCCAGATACGTTTATATGCCAGTTTTCGGGCACTTTCAGTTCTACGCCGCCCATGACTGTGAGTAGGTCGAGTGTGGCTGTGCCTTTAACGGTTGCTTTACGAAGATCAAGTGAAATACCACCTAGGATTGCGGCTGCTTTACCACCTTGGTAGTCGATCGCAGTCACTTTAGTATCTACGCCACCAAGCGCGGCAAATAAATCAGTCTTCTTACCAGATGTTTCTTGGGGGCGACCGAACCCTTGCTTGAGTAGTAGCGATAGCCCCACGCCAATCACGATGATTGGCCAAACCAAACTACCAACATTCACATCAATGACTTCAAGATTATTCAGCTGTACCAATACGCCCACTAATATAAAACCAAGCGGCAAGATGTAATGTCGTGGATTGCTAATGAACGCACCAACCCCACCGATTACAAGTAGTAGTGGCCACCATGTTGCAGCAACACTGTCGAACTCAATTACTGTTAAGGCATCAAGCAAAAAGCCAACACCAAGTACTAATATTCCAATACCCCATATAATCCGTGATAACGATTCTTTTTTCATACGATCTGCTACTCCTTAGTTAGCTTGGTGAAAAACTATTCACTGCTTTTAAATATACCAAAGTTCATAGTGATAGGCAGGAAGTAACAAGAAAGGGAACTAACCATGAAAACTACAACTCAAACGTCGCCTCAACGAACTGCCCAGGCTCGCTTGCGCACATTTTGTGAAGTGTTCGAATGTTCGGTAGCATATCAGGGCTCTCGAAGTTCGGTGTTTGTTGCCAAAAGTAGCCGGCCGATTCCGCTGTTTCAAGCAGCTTACCTGTCGGATTCTGGCCCAGTAGGAGTGTAAAGTGAATAAAGCTCTCCAGCTCCCCGGCTCGATACACCCTAAAGTATCCGTGGCCATGTACCTGAAAGTCGACCGTAAGGCCAGTCTCCTCAAAGCACGTCTTTTGGGCCGTACTGCGTGCGTCGGTTTCGGCGACGGGCTGGGCTTGCATAAAACCCTTCAGTCCGAGCAGCGGCTGGGTTTGCCGTTTATAGAGTAGCCAAGCATCGTCTTCAATGTTTCTGACTGCGAGCAGAAGGATTGAATAGGCACGGTCAAGCAGTCGGCTCTCTTTCTTTAAGGCACCTTTACCAACTCGTCGGCCCTTCATTGTTAGTGTGTATCTACCGTCATCAAGCTTCTGTACCAATCCAGCTTTCATTACCTTTTTTAAATGGTAGGTAAATGCCTTATTTTCCATATCATCCGGCTTCAAATCACTAAACCTAAGACTCTCAGCGAACGCCAGGTCATACACTATAGATTTTTGAATATGGTGATCTAGCATTTAGGTTACTTCCTGAGTATCTTTTCCATCGCCTTGCCACGAGCAAGTTCGTCAATCAGTTTATCTAGGTAGCGAATTTCTTGCATAGTAGGGTCTTCGATTTCTTCCACCCGCATGCCACAAATTACGCCGGTAATGAGCTTTCGATTTGCGTTTAACTTCGGTGCCTGCGCATAGAACGTTTCAAGATCAACTTGTTTTTCAAGCGCTGCTGCAAAGCTCTGTTCATCATAGCCTGTTAGCCAATAAATTATTTCGTCCACTTCTTGTTTCGTACGTCCTTTTTTCTCCGCTTTTTGGATATAAAGAGGATAGACGCTAGCGAAGGGGATAGTATATACACGGTGCTTTGCCATAGTCATATCTTATCATGAGGTTTCACTTGCTATGATAGATGTATGACAGTCACCGCCAGCGAAATTACCGGAAAAGATGGCATTAACACATGCAAAGCTTTGTTTGAGCATCATGGTCATCTTGTTCAAGAGATATCAAGTAGCGCAGATCACGGCGAAGACCTCTTAGTGGTATTTACAAAAGGCGGTAACAGGACAGGGGACTCTGTATATGTCCAAGTAAAGTCAGGACCTTCATACAAACGTAAAACGGACTACTTTATACCTACAAAAGGTCACATCGACTTTTGGAGGAAGAGTAACGCACCTGTTTTTGGGGTTGTTTACGATCCAGATACAAAATCCTTGTACTGGACGAATATCACTGGATATGTTCAGGCAAAGGACCCACCGGCTCGCATCCCAGTAGGACCGACCTCCGTTCTGTCCGATAGTACAATGAGTGATTTTGTTGATGAAGCCATAGAGTATATCGCTAAAAAGGGTAATTTACATAAAGCACTATCGGCTCTCGTCGGTGTGGATGCAAAACTATTTGACTACGGCGACTACGTGTCTTATTTTGTAAACGAGTTTGGTGAAAAGATGGTATTTCAACAAAAAGTCGGCAATGAAAGCGCCGTGCTCTATCATACAGACGCACTCATCGATAGTCCAGTCATATTCCGCAAAACTGACATCAAGATTGACTATAGCTTATTCAATCCCGACCGCACATATGTAGTCGGTAATTGGATATTGGGTACAGAAGAGTTTGGTTGGCTAGTGGCTTCAATGAAAGCCAGTAACCACTTAACACGCGTAAAACCGCGATGAAATAAAGCAGAGTTTTCCGATGAATAAATGAGTGTGCGAAGACTGAGGGGTTTCATAGGGCTATTCTACTGATAGTATTTACTGGATTTAACCTTGAAGCTGCTCGAATGACTAAACTAGGTGTTTTTAGTAACATTCTTATAGATATTTGTAAACGAAGTAGTCAGCCTTTTCGATTGCTCACTGTCGATACGCACCACAATTGCAGGCGCGTTGACAGTTGCATCTTTTAGCGAGGGCCCGACGACAAAACCGATCCCGTCAATCACAATGTAGCGATCATGCAATTTTGGGTAATGCCCGTAGTTAAATCCCGGATATTGAACCTTGAACCGCTTCGCCCTAGCATGGAATGTTGCAGTGGCACCATTATTGTACATCAGGTCTATGCGTACAAGCGAGGGAATCACGCCGAGCAAAGTGTCAAAAATCGTGTCGTCAACATATGAATCTGCGATCATAACGTATGCCGTTGCTGCTGCTAGTGCCTTACGGATAAGACTATCGAAGTCATGAGCCTGCTTGGCCGAAAAGACGAGTAGCTCAGTGCTATTAGAAAGAGGTAGTGCTGTTGCTGTGTTAATCGGATAGATAAGCTCATTCAAGTGGGCCATACCCTCATCAGTTAATGCGTATTGACCCGTCTGAGGTCTCTCAATCCAGCCAGAGTCTTCACATTCCTGGACATATTTTGAATGGTAAGTCACGGCGAAAAGTGTCTTTGGCCATCGCTGCTTAATGATACCGACCCGAACTGGTTCACCAACTATGCCCTTCGAAAGACTTGCGGTGACGAATAGCACTTTTTCGGCATGTGATGGATTCTTATCACGCAAAAATTTAATAAAATTGGCACGCAGTGATGACTCGTAATTAATCATCTTTCTCCATCATCGATCTAACGAAATCTTCTCCTGTATTGGTGAGAACCCATGTCTTATTGCGTCCTGATCGACTACCATCTTCCATGATGAGGCCTTTTCTTGCATTCTGAGCAACCACATCTGATAGATTTTTTGGTCCTATAATCTTTGCCTGGATAAAGCCAGATTTGAGGTCATCGTTAGTAAAAGAGCCTTTTCCGAGTACTTGTTCATAGAAGTAGCCAATAATAATAACCCGATCATTTTGTGTCTCAGGTTTTGCGCTATTGATAAATTCCCGAATTGACATTGCTTTTGTTGGTTTTGTCGCGCTCGGATTGCTCGGATTTAATGCGTGCTCAAGTGCCGTAACACGTAACTCAAGCTGTCGAACATCATCTTCAACGCTCATCTATTTGTTCTCCAGATAGCCAGTTGCTATTTCACCAGCAATTTTGAACGCGCCGTTTGTAAGCTCAATAGTTACAGATGAATTGGATCCGTCAAAACGAAATTTCGAGCCTAATTGACGCGTGTACTTCATAAAATTCTTACTGTCATAGACACGATAATGCTCACATGCACTACGGACAACCTCTATTGCGGTTACACGCTCTATGCCCATTGCTTGTCGCCCGCCCGTTATAAGTGCGGCTATGTGCTGTGTGGATTTAGAATTTGTTTTCGGCAGATCCTTACCCTCGATTATCAGTTCGACGATACCTTCATCGGTGAAATGATAAATCTCTGCAACTTGTTCGGCAGTGATGTTAAGTTTCGACGCAATAGTATTTTGCCAATCACTTGGGGTCGGTTGTTCTTTACTGAGAGCTGTACCACCGGTACCTGTTTGTGGTACTGGCAGCTGGCTCACCGCTGGCGCGCCTGGCATTAATGATTTCAATACGATTCGGAACCCCGCGAGCCTGTACTCGTCCGTTGCATCAAGTTCCTTGACAGCATCGTAGGCCACCTGAACTAGTTGTTTGCTATTTTCTGGCTGTTGTGACATATAAAACTCCCTCTCTTATACAATCGCTAGAATATCAAAGATGTAGAAGCTAGTCAATTTATTATAACGCATAATCTGTTGAAATGCATCCAAATATGCCTATCGATAGAATGAATCTAAAGATGCGTCTAATTTGCTTATATTTATGTAAACAGATTAGAAACAATCCTTAAAAACTAAATATAAAGAGGTTATAGCTGAAGCAGGCATTTAATAGTTTAATTTCACAGATAAATAACTAACTATAGATAGAATTAATATATGCGTCGCTTTTATTCTTAATATATTTTATATAATACCTTACAAAACAATACATTTACAGGAAGATGTATAAATAGACGCAAGGTATATATTATATATCTTATACTGAGCGCTTCCCGATAAGTATATCTGCACCTCTAATAGATTACCTACGAAAACCCGTAATCGCGATACAATAAGTGAGTCTAACTCTCATAACAAACCGGAACCCATTTTATGTGGTTTGCCGATTAGAAATGGCACCGCATAAACAACTCGGCGAAAGCCAGTTTGTGAATGGAAGTAAGACACCTTGCGGTGTCGTCCTTTACTGTTGCGACACTTGCAATAAAGATGTCGATGGCTCAAAAGAGTTTACGCATAGCAAAGCAATAGAAACTGACGAATTTTATATACAGATTGGCGATATCGGGTCGCGGTATTGCCAGCGGTTCAAAAGCAAAATAATTTTCCTGAATTGTGATGATCTGGTGGAGTGTAGCTTTTTAATTATTTCTCCAAGGAGAGAGATGGATAATCTACAACAACCTCCACGTTTTCGTATAAGTCAGCGAAGTGATGCTGACGCAAGCGGAATTTTGTTCCGTGATTATGACCAGTTCTTGCATCAAAGTCGATTAAGACGTTGCCTTGTTCAATTTGATTCAAAAAATTATCGAAATTAAACTTACTCAATTTGGTAACGCGACGATAATGATAGTATTCGATACCGTCCAACTTTTTTACGTTAGCCTGAACATAAAAGCAATTCAGCAATTTTGTACCTGCTTTATTTCGCAGATCGTCAAATCCCCAATATGGCTGTGGATCAAGCGCTAAGTGGGGAACGTGTTTATTCTCATTGGTCCATGCTGCATGTTCGGTACTAATGAGGGAGTGCTCGAAAGTTATCTTTACTTTTTGCTCAACACGGTCTACGACGACACCAAAACCGCGACTTGTTGGTCCTAAACCAGAAATTGTTTGTCGGAAACTTCGCTCATCTGCGCTATACTTCTTGCCGGCTTCTTGGTGTGGCCAGCCGTAGTTTGGCAGGAATATTTGAGGAACAAACTTTATGGCTGTTGGCGAGGGCTCCATATGAAAAAGAGTAGTAAGGGATGTGGTAGAGAGTCTTTGTGTCTTTAGCTCCCATTCCGCAGCATTGGGTATGGGTAGGTTATTTTCTTCTATTCCAAGGTAGTCCTCTAAAGTATTACCGATACCTCCATGATTGCCAAAGCGACCATTAATAATCCAGCCCATTTTTGCGAGTTCTTCTAGCTGCTTTATCAAGCTATCTTTTGTGAATGTCTTCAAGGTTTTTCCTCCAATTGCAGTAAAGGTAGTTTTGTCTGTGCAACGTGCTTCTTGATTCTTTGGTCTGCCATTTCGCAATAGGCTGGAGCGATATCAACTCCAATATATTCACGTCCTAGATTGAGCGCTGCTAGGGCAGTGGTACCCGAACCCATAAAAGGATCTAAGATAAGCTTTGCCTCTGTGGCGCCTATGCAGCGCTCGGCAAATGCCACTGGAAATGGTGCTGGGTGAGGATTGTTCAGTTCTTGGCCAATCTCCCAAACATCGCCGAGTGCATTCGCTTTTGAGGCGAGTTTAAATTTAGGCTTTGCTATCAAGTAAACTACCTCGTAGGTCGGTAGAAAATAACCAGGGTTAAAGTTAATTCCTCCTTTGCGTCTCCATATGATAATTTGTCGGACTGGAAATCCCTCGACTATATCTGACCGATCTTGAAGCAAACCTCCCTGTACACGCCACTTGTGATTATAGAAAATTGCACCGTCTTCTTTTAGTACTCTCATCATTGCGGTTAGGCATTTTCTTTGCCATGCAACATATTCATCATGTGGCATGTTGTCGCCATGATCCGCGTAACCATTCATAAGTGCTGCGTTTGACCATTTGCCACCCCGACCATCTTTCATGCCATTCCCAGTAGAGTTCTTCAAATTGTAGGGTGGACTTGTCACGATTAAATCTATAGACCCTGGAGGCATCGAGCTCATAACTTTAATACAGTCTCCGGCAATATTCCTGTTAATAAAGTCAGACATATTCGGTGACTCTCTACTAACACTTAACGACATATCCTTCTGTTTTCCACTCACGATATGCTCATTATACTTTCAAAACAAGGGGTTTACAATTCATGGCATCGGTCAAGGTTCATATATGAATATGGTAAGTTGTCGCAGAGGTAGTAAGTAAAGCATTACTAATTTTTGCGGTAATTTCGCAAACTCTCTTTTTGCTATAATAAGTATAGGAGGAAATGTGTATTCTGTGGGGGCTCTAGCTCAGTGGTTAGAGCGGTTGGTCGAAAACTGAAGGGTGAGGAGTTCAAATCTCCTGGGCTCCACAGAGTACGTATACAATGTACGATGAAAAAACCAAAAAGCCTTTACGTAGGCAAGCTGCACATATTGAACCTTAAAACTAAAAAGGTTCTGTGTGAGGGCACTGGTTCGTTTGATGTAGAAAAAAAGCGGCTAGAATTACTCGTAAAGAACAGCGATATACATCAGAATATACTATGGATTCCAATTCTTGAAACCGAAGATGGATATTTTGCTCCCGCGCAAGTCTTTAGTTCTGATATTGTACCAATTGGTTTTGAAACTTCAAGGCGCAGTTCGTACGGCATGTCATCATATTTTAACTGGCCTTTAGCACAGGGATTAGAGCATATAGCAACTGATTTTGATAGCGTAACGATTGATGTTGCATCGCTACCACAAGGTACGTTAGTTTTTAATAAAGAAGATCACTCAGCTAAGGTAACAGTAGAAGGCAGCCAACGAGATATTGAGACGGCAAAATCAAAGAGCATCAATACTTCGGCAAGTTTGCTGTATTCCACCAAAGGACTTTCACTTAATCCAGCCATACGTTTTAAGGTCTCAAATGTTAACAAGTATGAGTCGCAAGAATGGCTACAGGTTGTTCACGCATTTAGACTGTATTGGATACTGCAGCTTGATAATATAAACTGCCGCGTTATTAATTTCTATTTTGGTAATGAACTTTCGCTCACAACAGATTTATTAGAATTTTCGGGCTATACCGATAATACATACGCCGTGCAGGATGCAATTCATGCAAACGAAAAACTAAATGTAAAGTTGCTAGCTAGCACTTTGAACTTCTTTTCTGAAGCAGCAGATGGCGGTAAGGATCTTAGAAAAATAGAAAGTTCTTTGTATCGTTTTATGAAAATTCGCTTTGGCAAAGGTACAAAGTATGTTGGCGACGAAGCACTTGATATTATATTTTCGCTCGATGGCTTTGCAACAACAATTACTAAAGGTATTGTGAGCAGTCAACTTAATGCTAGCAAAGCTAAAGATTCAATCAAACTAATTTTGGATTATGTAGCTGATAAAAAAGATGAGCTTTACAAGGAGGTGTTTGATTTTTACAGCCAAGATGTTGATAAAGTGTACGCGATGTTATCGCAAAAACCTTTTAAAGAATCAGTTAGGCTGTGCTTTGAAAAACTAAGCATCGAACATAAACTACACAACGCTACAATTAATCAACTAAACACAATTAGACAAACATTCGTTCATGGAAAAGGCTACAATACTCAGAAAATGGCAAAAGAGCTTTATACACACGGCACTCATGACATTACTAACGATAAAGAAGGTAACACTATTCAAATAGTCTTTGGGCAGAAGAATGGTTTAGTTGATGATGGCTACAAAATGCTACGTGAACTATATGCAGCTTATTTTAAGCAATAATCGCTATTAGTGTGCTTGTTGCAGTACTTCTGGTCGAATATGGCGAGGAAGCAAGAAGCTGAGTGCAAATACTAAGCCTAAAATACTCATCTGGTAAATCAGTGCGATCTTGAAGCCGCTAATGAAGTTATTAGTATTGGCTTCTTTTACATTCTTGGTAATGGTATCACCAATCTTTTGTTGTGCTGCTAATTGAGCGGGTGACATAGCAGCCTGCTGCTCTTTGCTTGGAGTAAGCTTTTTACAGCTATCAGGTGTAATAGTTGAATCTTTTTCAGTATTGCGGTCAACAAAACATGTTTTTGCGCCAGCGATGATCGTGTCTTGCGCCTGAGCTGGCACATGCACGGCAGTTAAATCGCTACGAATCGATGCGGCGGTTGTGTCAAAACTTGTAGCGGCATGATGTGTAAGTTGACCGAAAAAGAATACACCGATTAGAGCCACGCCAACTGCGCCACCAAGTTGCTGAACAGCATTTAGTACACCAGAAGCAGCGCCGGCGTGCTTGTGATCAACATCATTCAACGCAACGGCGAATACTGGCGACATAATAAGCCCCATTCCCATACCGGTTATGAACAAGCCTGGAATGAATTGCCACGGTGTCGTATCAAGTCCACTACCTTGTACAAAGAAGTAAATTGTCCATAAACCGATTGCCATAATAACCGTACCGAGTGTGAGAGCGTAGCGACCAAGCTTTGGTATAAGTTTTTGTCCCAAGACTGCGATAGTAACTGAAATACCAATTGCGATCGGTATGCCGGTAAGTGCCGCCTTGATGATTTCGTAACCAAGACCAATCTGGAGTAATAAGGTGAATGGTAGGAAGAACCCAGCCATGGCCGCTTGGAACACTAGATTGATAATAATACCAGTCACGAACGTGCGAGTTTTGAACAGCGCAGGTGGAATAAGCGGTGACTTATCTTTCTTGTTCTTACGAATCAGCCACCAACCAAATAATGCAATCGCAGGTGCAGCCGCAGCCATCATGCTGAATACCCATAATGGCCAATCAAGTTCACGACCTTGAATAAGCGGGAACACGAGGAGCAAGAGAGCAACGATAATAATACTAGTACCAACTAAGTCGAGTTTAAGAGGGTGCGCAGATTTACCATCGGGCAAATAGCGCCAGCCCATGAACAGCGCGAATAGTCCAACTGGTACATTGATTAGGAACACAGGTCGCCAATCAAGTCCCCATATATTGAAGTGGATTAATATACCGCCAATGACTGGTCCGAGGCTTGCGGCAATACCAGCAAGCGCACCGAATATGCCCATTACGCCAGCCCGTTCGGCTGGCTTATACATAATCTGCATCATGCTCATTACCTGCGGCACCATTAATGCCGCCATGGCACCTTGAATTAAGCGTGCTGCCACTAGCACTTCAGGATTCCAGGCGAGTCCACACAGCAGTGAAGCAATCGTAAAACCACTTACGCCAATCATGAAAAGTTTTTTATAGCCAAATACGTCACCCATGCGACCGCCGGTGATAAGGAGAGTGGCGAAAGCAAGTGAATAGCCAGCGATTAGCCACTGAATCATGGCATAACTTGCGCCAAGATTATTTTGAATTGATGGTATAGCGATGTTTACGATCGTGGTATCGAGCAGATCCATTACGAAGGCAAGCGCCACGATAATAAGGGCAATAGTTCGCCCACGGCTGGTTAATTTACTAGCGTGGTGGTGAGCAGAATTGGTTGGATGGGCATTTGCCACGGATGAACTCCTTACTTTACTTATACAAGTGTAGTTCTTTGTACCAAAACCGGCAAGCCGTATTTATGTAGCGTCAGCTCTAAAGCTTGGGAACGTGCCTTTGCTATAATAGAAGTATGCAAAAAATAGCTACACGCATATTCATCTATGCCTCGTTAGTATTTGGTATCTTAGGGGTATCCCTAGTGCTTACATTACCAGACAACGACAACGATAGATCTGATCTAAACATGATTATTATGAGACTTCTGATGGCAACGGTATTTATTATACTGCCATCATTTGCGCTAAGCGTTGCGGGTAAATACCTTAAACGCTAAGATGCTTGATTAGCAACTGGTTCATCTTTGACCTCATTTGCAGATAGGACAGTTGTCTGTACTTTTTGAACTGTGAGTGATTGTTTAATCTCGGCAACATCCTTTTGCATGCGTAGTATTGCTGACTGCACCTTCCATTTGCGGATGAGGCTTATGACGTATACCACTGTAAGTGCGACAGCTATTACATTAAGCATGACAAACGTAATAGTAATCGTGGTAACGAGCGACTCAGGAATCAAACTACCACCCGAATTGTTTAATAAGCTTTGTAGTGTTGATTGATCTTGTTGACTGAGCTTGTCTAGACTATCCATATAAGTAGTATAGCAATATGCTTATGATTACTTTGCACCGAGTTTGAGCAAAATGATCGCACTGGCAATTACGGCTTGGATCCCAATCGAGATTAGAGCGGTTACGAATGAATTTGAACTAGTTTTGGCCGATCGCATGATTGTAATAGTAATGGCAACAATGGCTAGGCTTATATCTATTATGATTGCAGTATGAATTTCTATTAAGCCAATTGCAGCTAAGCTGAACATAATAATTGATGATGTGCCGGCTAACAATAGACCGCGATGAATGCCGAGTTCTTTAATAAATTGCTTGCGTGACATGTTTTCATCGTGCACAACTCTGTGTGAAAGTACCGAGGCGAATAAGCCAGCTAACCATAAACCGACAACTGTTGAAATGATGGCGATGAAAGCATGCTTAACAGTTAAATCGTCTTTTAATAGCAGACCGATATTGACCGCTAGTACGGTAACGCTACCGTAAATACGTTCTTTTATGATCGCAGCGATATACTCACGATTCTCAAGGGGCAACTTATTTCTCATATACTGTAAGTTTACACCATAAAAAAGAAATCCCCCGAAGGGGGTTTCTTTATCTCCTTCGGGGGTAGGTTGTTCAGCATTGACCGCAGATGCCAATGATCGGCAATTCCACGAAACACACAGGGCATATGTTGCCCGAGCGCTTGTGAGTGACCGTGTAGGTCTCGGTAACACCTTCGTGGGTAACCGAGAGGCTGAACGATGCGGTGATGCTGGTGCCGGTGAGCGGCGGTCGTCCGAGGTGGGACAGCTCCTCGGGTGCGAACAGATCGCTGATCTTGCAACCGAATGCATCGGCCAAGATCAGTGCAACGCCTTCATTCGTTTTGAAGCGCGAGCTACCGTTCTCGATACCGCGGATCGTGCCGGCTGCCAGACCGGTGTACTCCGCCAGCTCGTCGACACTGAAGCCGACTTCCTTGCGGAATTTCCTGACCGGATGTATGGTCAAGGCGATCACTCCAATCTATGTAGAAGAACAATCCTTAATTTAATATTAACATAAAATTGTAAATAAGTCAATAAACTACTCTCGAAGCGATGTATAATAACAGTAATGCCACGACTTCACGCATACTCACAGCATTTCCTACGCGGTCCGCGCATCGTTGCCGAGCTCATAGGTCACTCAAATATTCGCAAGAATGACTACGTGTATGATCTTGGTGCCGGTAGTGGTGTAATAACCAGTGTGTTGGCGAATCGTTGCAAAAAGGTAATCGCGGTAGAAGTAGAGCCGAATGCACTTAAGACGTTACGTAAAAACGTAGGGAATGTTTTAAATATCGATATTGTAGAACAGGATATTTTGAAGCTTAAAATTCCTGAAGGTCGATACAAGATATTCTCGAACATCCCATTCAGCCAGAGCGCAGCAATTGTACGTAAATTTACAGAAGCCGGTAATCCACCCATTACTACGTACTTGATTGTGCAAAAACAGTTCGCACGTAAGTTGGTGCCAAGCGATACTCATTTTACTGCGCAGTTGGGTGCACAAGTTGCTCCACTGTTTACCACGCGTATTCGCAAACCGCTTCGAAAAACCGACTTTACACCACCGCCCGGAGTAGACACTGTGCTACTTGAAATAAAACTACGTGAAGAACCGCTGCTTGCTACCAAACAAATGCAGCACTATCGTGAGTTTGTGGAGCGCTGTTTTGCCGAACAAAAGTTCTTTATTAAATTGCCACGCGCGGCCGCTGGGATATCTACCGAAAAAGTACCATCCCAACTAAGCGTTGAAGAATGGATACGGCTGTTTACTAAGTTAAGCGAACGCTAAGACCGATTCCTTTGAATTCTTTACATACGAACACGGGAACCTCGGATGTACTAAGTGATAAATCGTACTTATAACCAATATTATTAAACTTAGTAATTGCTGATTCATCGTCAATTTTATTTTGAATAAGCCAGCGAGCGAATGCACCACGAGCAACTTTGGCATGTACCGTTACGAACGTTGGCTCACCAGTCTTAGGACTAATTGTCATAAACTTTGGAGTAATAACGCGTGAATCTTTATGGTGGGGGAGCACTGCTTTGGTGTATTCAACTGCCGAAAGATTAATGATGGTACTTGGGTTAGGGATCTGCTTAGCGATTGAATCCCCCCAGAATTTGTACAAATTCTTGTATGGCTCATCGGGCAGATGGTATCCCATTTCTAGTCGGTAGGGATGAATGCTATCAAGAGCGCGTAACACGCCGTAAAGCCCCGACAGAATAAATAAATGGTTGTTGGCATAGTTTCGATCATCTTGCGAAAACGATTGAACTTGCAAGCCGCTATAAATATCACCCAAAAACGCATCGATAGCCGGACGTTGCAACGATTGTTCCATCGACCATGTGCTCAGTAGTTCATGAGTTTTTACGGCCATGGCGGGCGAAAGCTGCATAGCTGTTTGCAGTTGCTTCGGGTTAAGCGTCGTAAGGTAGTCTGCAAGTTCGATTGCTTGCTCAAGCAGTGCTGGCTTTTGATATGACGTAAATTTAGCGCTTGGTGGCCGCATTGTTTTGGATGAATGAAGCAAGATGGCCAGCATAACAGGCTACGCTAAAGCAACGAGTTCAATATCAAACACTAAATCACTATTTGGTGGAATGTTTGCAGCGGCTCGGACTGAACCATACGCCATATCAGAAGGAATCACCAAGCGGCGCGTACCGCCAACTTTCATGCCAGGCACGCCCTGTGTCCAGCCTTTAATTACTTGCGTTAAGCCAAATGTAACTGGCTCACCAAAGTCGTGGCTACTTTGAAAAATCGTGCCGTCTTTACACAAAGCTCCGGTATAATGTGCTGTAATGTGGGCGTCTTGTGGCACAACATCGCCAGTGCCTTCAACCACGTCGATTACCTGTAGGTCAGTAACCGAAGCTACTGGTTCAAAATTAGCAAGTTTTGTTCCTTCAAGTTGACTCATTTCTTTTCCTCGTTGCGCTCAACAATGATTGAACACTCAGTTACTAATGCTGCAATTGCACCAACTGCCGCCAGTACTGGCGCTATAACGATACCAACCACACCACCAACAACGCCCACGGTAAGTGGAATTTCAATCAATGTTTTGCCGTCCTTATCTTTAATAATAAGACGACGAACATTGCCCTCACGAACAAGTTCTTTTACCTTAGCAAGAAGTTCCTCGCCGTTAACTTTAAATTCTTCTTTAGTGGATTTTGAATCAGTCATACTATCCATTATACTAGGTATCAGTACACTAACAATTACGCGTATCCAGAGTGCAGCGAGAGAACTAGCTCAACGACCTGCCAGCAACCAGCCTCTTACGAAAGTAATGCATAAACGGTGCTCCTTCTAGCCCATTATGGGAAGATAAGGCTTTGTTTTAACTCCTTTTCTTTCCGAAATGGTCGGAAGATACGAAAAAGGAGTTTTTTAATGCCAACATATAGAACTGCCGAAAGCGTTTCGCCTAGGCACCCAGACAAGATTTGCGACCGTATCTCGGATGCGATACTTGATGCACATTTGTCACAAGATCCGGTAGCTCGTGTAGCTGTGGATGTAGCAGGGGGGCACGGTAAAGTATTCGTAACTGGTGAAGCCACATCTAAGGCTAAGCGTATAGACATTGAAGCCATTGTTAAGCGGATTGCTGGCGATGTAGAAGTTATCGTTCACCTTGCAGAGCAAAGCCCAGAGATCGCTTATGGTGTAGATGCGGGTGGCGCCGGTGATCAGGGAATTATGGTTGGCTATGCTTCGAATGAAACTCCGGAATTCTTGCCGCTTGAAGTCGTATTAGCACGCAAATTAAATCAATATTTGTATGAACGTTGGCCGCATGATGGCAAAACCCAGGTAACGTTAAAAGACGGAGCGGTAACAAGTATTGTAGCCAGCTTTCAGTTTGCAACCAAAGATAAGCTTGCCCAGGCTGTTCGTGATTGGATTCTTGCAGAAGATGTACTAGTGAATCCGGCCGAGCTAAAGTTACATATAAATCCGGCAGGCGACTGGATATTAGGTGGCTTTGATGCTGACGCCGGACTGACTGGTCGTAAGTTAGTGGTTGATAATTATGGCCCACGAATTCCAGTCGGTGGGGGAGCGTTCAGCGGTAAAGATCCAAGCAAAGTCGATAGATCAGCTGCATACGCCGCACGCAAAATCGCGATTGACTATTTAAAGCAGCATGGGGCAAAGGAAGTCTATGTATTTTTGGCATATGCAATTGGGTACAACCAGCCACTTGAAGCGACTGTTGTGATTGATGGGAGAGAAGAAATAGTCGAAGGCTATGACTTAACACCAAACGGTATTATTACTGCACTCAATCTTAAACAGCCAATTTACGAAAAGACTGCTGAATATGGTCACTTCGGCCATGACAGTTTCAATTGGGAGCAGTAGCTTGAACTTAAGAGCTGTTGAGAGTATATTTCTGACATGACACAACTTGTGAAGGGTTTGGAGCCTCAGCCAAATTTCCCTTTTGAGGATATAGCTGCCGATAATGCAGATATCCTCGAACTACTGCTTGCCAGTGATCTAGTGATCGATGCCGGTCATCGTACGGCCGAAGAAATGCATCAATTATTTCAACTTGGCCACAGTTCGATTGATGCTGCATCTAAACGTGTAGGTTATGATGCGGATCAACAGAACGCTATAAGTACTGGCGTAGCAACAATGGAAACGATAAGAGGTTTACTAAACGGGATTCCTAAGGTTGAGATGCGTGCTTTACACATTAACACTACTGCAATTGGCGTAACGATGAAAACACCAAAGCTGCAGAGCTACGCAAATCAGGCATATGAAGAATTTATGACTGAGCTGCCGAGGACTGCTGAGTTGGTGTGTCAGGCGAATCGCAGGAGGCACTCGTATCTTGTGACGTATGCGGTGCTTGGTGCAGCACTAACGTATCAGCTTGAGCGAGACTGTACATAGTCATACTTGACATACATTTCATACTTAGGCTACAATCATACTATGAGTCACTCTCTTCATGACAAAAAATTATATGGAACAGCTACGGTTGGTACTAAGGGCCAGATCGTCATTCCGTCTGATGCCCGTGAAGAACTGGGAATTGAACCAGGTGACAAGCTATACATCGCCGGCTCACCGTCAAAGAAAGTAATCTTCTGTTTGAAAGAAGAGCAATTACGGGCTTTGATCGAGCACTTAACAGGTGATGTAGACGCTGCTAAAGCATTAATAAACCAATCAAACAAAGAGGGATAGGAGCACTATGCACCATCATTTAAGCCTGCGAGGCAAATTAATTATCATGCTGTCGGTCATGGCCAGCCTATTTTTGGTGGCACTTGATCAGACCATCATTTCAACTGCACTCGGTAAGATTGTTGAAGAATTCAACGCGTTTAGCAGCCTAAGCTGGATTGTAACGGCATACCTACTTACCACTACCGTAACAGTTCCAATCGCAGGTAAGTTGTCTGACTTGTTTGGGCGTAAAATCGTTCTATTAACAGGTGTAGCTATCTTTGCTATTGGTTCGTTACTTAGTGGCTTAGCTGGTAATGTTGATGCACTTATTTGGGCACGTGCCTTCCAGGGAATTGGTGGTGGTATCATTACGGCCAATGCCTTTACGATCGTTGGTGACTTATTCGAAGCTCGCGAACGTGGCAAGTGGCAAGGACTAATTGGTGCGGTCTTCGGTATATCATCTGTAATCGGGCCACTACTTGGCGGCTGGTTAACTGATGGTCATGGTATATTTGGCATAACAACTGACTGGCGCTGGACATTCTTTATTAACGTACCAGTGGCTATACTTGCCTTTGCGTTGATCTTTATCTTTAGCCCTAGTTTGCGCCATGCAAAAAAACCGAAAATTGATTATGTTGGTGCTGGACTACTAACGGTTGCTCTTGCTACGTTAGTGCTTGCAGTAGATAATACCGAGGTAATCTTTAAGGATCTAATGGACGCGACTGGGCTCAGCTTAGTTGGACTGCGTGTCATCATGGGTACGATCGTAGCTTTTGCAACTGCCCTGTTCGTTCATTTTGAGCGCAAAGCAGAGCAGCCAATCCTGCCACTTAAGTTTTTCAAGAACCATAACTACAGGTTAGTGATGGGCGTAGCAACTTTATTCGGTGTTGGGTTCATGGGTTCGATTTTGTACCTAACTCAGTTCAATCAACAGGTGTTCGGTGCTAGCCCAACCGAAAGTGGTTTAATGCTACTACCGATGATAGGGGGCTTAATGGTTGCAAGTATTAGCTCTGGGCAGATTATTTCTAAAATTGGTAAGTACAAGATATTCATGCAAATTGGTACGATAATTGCTGCAGTAATGGTAGCATTACTTACTACGCTTACTCCCGAAACCCCTTATTACTACGAAGCAATACTTATGGCATTCCTAGGATTTGGGTTAGGATTTGTTATGCCGGTCATGAACATTGCTGTGCAAAACGAATTTAAGCAAGCTGAACTTGGTGCTGCTACCAGCTCTGTACAATTATTCCGTGGACTTGGATCGACTATCGGCATAGCAATCTTTGGCTCAATGCTTACTAGTGGCATCATAGCAAACCTAACAAACATCCAGTCAGACCCTTACCTTAAATCCATCTCAACTTCACCAGCTGTTCAGAAGATTGGTAAAGTTGACGATGCCAATACACTACTAACTCTAAACACACCAGATATCAAAGCAAAGATTCATGACGGCGTAGAGAAGAATGTGTCAAAACTTCCTCGCCCACTTGAAAAAGAAGCCATGAAGGCGTTCGACGGTGACCAAAGCGATTACTCCAATAAGATTGTGTACGCTTTTTCAGATGCCTTGCGTGATATATTTATCGTATCCGCTGTTACTATGGGCGCCTCGGCAGTACTTGTGTTTGGACTAAAGGAACGTGAATTAGCAAAAGCTTCGGCTGAAGCTACACCTGGCGAGATGTAATACGCTAGTGCTTAGGGCAAAAACACGCTATACTGACTGCAAATGTTAGCGTATTATACAAAACGCTCACCGGGTGAGGATTTTGAACGGATTAATGCTCCACTTAAAGGGGCAAGTGTGTGGGTTGATGGTTCAAATCTGAGTGATGAAGAGATTAATCTACTCATTAAAACCTACAACTTAAACACAAACATCATATATGACGTTCGCGATCGTGGAGAGTTACCCCGCGTTGAGTATGCGGACGATACAGCATATGTCTTTCTGCGCTTGCCGCATCTTAGTAAGACTAGTCATGTTATAAGTCTGCCCTTACTTTGTGTAGTTAAAGAGAATGTTTTTCTTACCTTAAGTATGGGTGATGGTATTTCGCCCGAGACAGTTGCACTTTCAACCTTACCTATTACAACTGACCATACCCAAACATTATTGCTGGGAGTTATGGCTGCAGTGGTTGATACATTCGGCGAGATGATAGCTCATACGGCTCGCTCAATTACAGATACTGCGAATCGTTTAAAAACACATGATGTGACTAATCGAGATTTTATTCACTTTGTTACAGTAGAAGCGAATCTTAACCAGAGTCGCATGAACCTTGATAGTACGCTTGCAATGGTACATCGGCTTCGTGAAAATAAGCATGATTCATTGGATGATGAGAGTATTGAAGCAGTTGAGGACATTGCTCTGCACGTTCAGCAATTACTTGTATCTATTGAAAGTCATTTGAGTAGTGTTGAAAGTATTCGTAATGCGTATAGTACAGTTGCTAATAATACTTTAAATCAGCGTATGAAAACTCTAACAGTATTTACTGTATTGATCGCTTTACCCAATGTATTTTATGGAATGTACGGTATGAATGTGCCGCTGCCATTTCAGAATGACGTTTGGGCATACGGGGCTATAGTGGGGTTTACAGTTGCGCTTATTTTTATAGTCTATCTCATAGCAAAAAAGCTTCGAATCTTTTAAATAACAGAGGTGCAATTAGCATAAGCAACCCTATAGTGCTTGACCAGAAAGCTTGTTTTTGATACGATGGCTCTTGTGCTCTTTTCGCGCAGTAACTCATAAATAGTAATTTAAAGGTCGAATGCGCCAGATGAAAAGAGCAGAGCATACCCCTAAAGAGTATGCAGGGAGCATAAACTACATGCCAATCGCAATCGAGTTTGCACCATCACGGAGCAAACGGGTCGCAGTGGATGTGGTGCCTGCCGAATGGCAAAAGTATATTGAACAGTAATGTTCGACTCGTAGTTACGTGTTAGCTACATCCAAGAAAAAATCATCCCAAGGCACCGGGATGATTTTTGGTTTTTAGTGTAAGAGTATTACGAAGCAGATTTTGAATCAGGAACAGTAACGCCTTGGTTTTTAAACTCATTAAGTAATGTCTTTTCGAAAGCTTCCTCACCATTGTAAGCATTACCTTCAAGTTTTTTGCCGTTCAAATAGAAGGTTGGCGTTGAGTTAACACCCAACTTGTTGCCGAGTGCTCGGTCGAAGTCAATCTTTTTACTAATGCGTGTAGATTCTTTTTTTAATACGCTATTAAATTCATTCTTATCTAAGCCTACTTTTTCGGCGTAACTTGCAAAAATTGCACCACGATCGGCAGTTGAAGAACTCGACCATTCATCCTGGCTTTCAAATATAAGATTATGTAATTCCCAGTATTTACCCTGAAGTCCTGCTGCCTCAACAGCGGCTGCGCCAGCGCGGGCGTTTGGATGAATTTGTGTAAGAGGGAAGTTCCGGAATACAAATAACATTTGATCTTGATACTTTTCGGTTAGTTTACGAACAGTTGGGTGTGCACTACCGCAGGCTGGGCACTGAAAGTCACCATATTCAACAAGTACTACCTTGGCATTCTTGTTGCCAAATGTGTGGTCACCAATATCTCCCGATACATCTGCGCTCGACTGTACCTTATTGGTATTAACTTTTGACACATCAACTCGATCTCGTCCTGACCAGATTACAAGTCCACTAAACACAGCCACACAAATGACTGCAAAAATAATCCACGCTTTTGTGCTCATTTACTGTCTCTCCTTTAACTACTACTATTGTACTAGAAATTTTGGATTCCTGCCGCTTCCTCGTTTACAATAGGCGTAAGAACAATGACAGAATTTTTATTTATAGTCGCGCTTGGACTTTTTGCAGCACTTATTTTAGTGGCTTCAATTTCACCTAATGTCACTACAATTAGCAGCTTTGAACTAAAGCGTCGTAAGAAGACTGGTGACACTCATGTCGAAATTGATTATCTCCGTGAATTACTATTTCGCGACGTACTTTCGCTACAAAAAGTATTGCAAGCCACCTTTCTTGTGCTATTTGTCTTAGCAAGCGTTGGAGCTTTTGGCTGGTTTAGCGGTTCTATCACGGCAGTTCTAATTGCCCTTTGGTACGGATCAATTGCGCGCTTATCGTTCGTTTCGTCATTTGGACAGAAACAGTATGATAAATACGAATTGGTAATACTTGGTTTTTTGCAAAAGCACATTAATATCATAAAGTGGTTGCGTTCGGTTATTCCAACCATTAAAGAGATCCACCTCACATCCAAGGATGAATTGGAATATCTTGTAAAAGATGCGCACAATGTACTTAGTCCTGATGAGCAAAAGTTGATTATTAGTAGTCTTACTTTCAAAACCAAATTGGTACATGACATTATGACTCCAAAGAGTGTGATAGATTCGGTTGGCCAGAATGAATTGCTTGGCCCACTTGTTCTAGATGGGTTGCACAAAACAGGACATAGTCGTTTTCCTGTAATTAATGGTGATATTGATCATGTGGTCGGTATCTTACATTTAAGAGATGTACTTACTATTGATGCAAGTCGTAAGCACACTGCGCGGGTAGAGTCGGCTATGTCAAAGAATGTTTACTATATTCGCGAAGACCATAATCTTGAGCAAGCGCTATCTGCATTCTTAAAAACTCACCATCACTTATTCATTGTTATTAACGAATTTCGCGAGACAGTCGGCATTCTTACGCTTGAAGACACACTTGAGGCGTTACTGGGTCGAAAGATAGTTGATGAGTTTGATGCTCATGACGACATGCGTGCTGTAGCAGTGCGCCAAGCGAGTGCACGTTCAGCTATCAACCACACAGCCAGTAGCAAAGATATTTAATTTGCGTGTTCTTTAACGGCGGCACGGCCAATACTTACGATGTGTCGTGTTCTAAAGCCTTCAAAAGCTTTCTTATCAATACCGTATCGTTTAATGTGAGTAGTAATATATTCCGACCCAAGGAAGCGTGGCAAAATTACGTAAGCAGCACCATGCTCATATAATTCAAGAGCATCTTCGTATGTTCTGGCATGGCAGATAAACACGATATCAGTTGAGTAGCGGTGTAAGTACGTAAGTAATAATAGATTTATACGGCGATCAATAATTGTGCTGGCAACAAACTTAGCGTGGCCGGCATTGATTTCTTCTAAGAATTCGGTATCCGTAGCGTCACCATATGCGTGGCGAATACCTTGTGATTCAAGGTGTTCAATAATTTCAGGATCGTAATCAACTACTAAGTAGCGCTGTTTTGTGTCGCGAAATAGGCTCAGAAACTCATGACCACCATGTTGGTAGCCGAATAGAATCGCACTATATAGGCCGCGTTTTTGACGTTGTTCACTGGGTTGTTTACGCTCAAATATTCCTAATACCTTATGTAGGCGACGATACAACTGATCGTCATATTTCATAAGGTACGAGCTGACCCCGATCGTAATAAGGGCTACGAGTGTAATTATGCTGGCTGCTTTATTATTGATTAAACCGGTTTGGGTAGCTAGAACAACAAGTACGATCGAGAATTCACTCACCTGGCTAAGATGAATACCCGCTTTAAAGCTAGTAAGTTTTGTGTAGCCAAGCGCACCAAGGCTGGCTATTGTGAATAACGGCTTACCGATTAACACAATTGCAGATAGCAGTACGGCAGGCAGTAGTGTTGATGATAAATCACTGAATACGAATGTTTCGCCGAGCGACACGAAGAACAGGACTACAAAGAAATCACGCAGGGGTTTGAGTCGCGTGCTCATCTCGGTTGCATAGGGCAGTCCCGCTAGTGCCACGCCTGCGAATAGAGCGCCGACCTCATGGGAAAAACCAGCTACGCCAAATAAGTTTGCTATACCGAATCCCCAGGCAACTGCAAATACGAATAACAATTCTTGGCTTTTAGCGAGTGCTTTCGAAAACTTTGGAATCAAATATGCGCCAGCTAAATAAAGTAGTAAACCTAGGCCAACCGCTTTAGCAAGCATTGGTAGAATGTCATCAACTGTTAAACCCCCGGATGATGCCGCTCCAACGGCTACAATCGCAAGTGTTGCAACAATATCGTCTACCAAAATCACACCAATTGCGATCTGTCCATGAAGTCGACTAATCTCGCGTTTATCAGATAGTACCTTTAAGATAACAATCGTACTAGAGAAGAACAGGGCAACGCCCATTACTAGCGCCGATATAATGTCGAAACCAAGTAAATATAATGTGGCTATACCCAGGCCACCCACTAAGGTTAGTATTGCCGCAGCGGTAACGATCGAAACTTTACCCAGACTTTTAATAACACCAGCGTTCATACCAAGTCCGATAATGAATAGCAGCAGGGCAATACCAATCTGGCTAAAGCCTTCAAATGCTTCCTTGGCATGAATAAGATTAAGTAGGACTGGCCCAACTAATATACCAGATAGAATGTAACCTAAAATAAGTGGCTGACGCAGCAATCGCATCACAACCGAAATAGCCGCTACTACTACAAGTACCAGGCTTAATTCAGTGAAGATTTCTTGGCTATGCATTGTTGATATTACTGCTTATGGTTTACTTTTAGTATGACAGTAATTAAACCAACTGGCAATCACCTCTGGTGATAAGAGGTAAAGCGCGCTATAATATCAGGAAGTATGGCAAGAACACTTATTCGGGATATCCCACAACACATTGGCAAACAAGTAACGATTGAAGGTTGGCTGCACAAAAAGCGCCTGCTTGGCGGACTAAATTTCTTAACTGTTCGTGACAGATCTGGTGTTGCGCAGAATCTTATTCAAGATAAGGATGAAATTGAAAAACTGCGTGGCATGCAAATTGGTACGGTAGTTCGTTTTACTGGTACAATTGTTGCCGATGAACGCGCACCAGGCGGTGCAGAGCTACACGAAGTAACTGTAGAGATTCTTAGTCCGGTTAGTGATGAACCACCAATCGAAGTCGATAAGCCAATTCCTCATAAGTCAGAAAACCTCGACACATTATTTGAGTATCGCGTGTTAAATCTACGCAATTTACAGGAACAAAAGATTTTCAAAATCCGTGCTAGCTTAGTGCGTGAGATTCGTAACTATCTTCATCAAAATGAATTTGTCGAAATCGATACACCAAAGCTACTTGCCGGTGCAACCGAGGGTGGTGCCGAAGTGTTCAAGTTAGATTATTTTGGCCAAACAGCAACTCTTGCACAAAGCCCACAATTCTATAAGCAAATCATGGTTGGTGTGTTTGAGCGAGTGTACGAAATTGGTCATAGCTACCGTGCCGAACCATCGGCAACGACGCGCCACTTGACTGAGCTTACTATGCTGGACATCGAGATGGGTTTTGTTGAAAGTCATCAGGAAGTCATGGACACTGTAGCTAACATGACAAAGCAAGTGTTACAAAATGTATATGAATCACACGCAGACGATCTAAAAAGCCTTAATGCACCAGAACTTAAACTCTCTGGTGATGTACCAAAGTTTACTATCGCCGAAATTCACGAAATGTACACTAAGGCAACTGGTACTGATACAAGGAATGAAAAAGATTTGATTCCAGATGAAGAGCGTTGGATTGCTGACTACGCCCGCAAGCAACTTGGAAGCGATTTAGTATACGCAACTGATTTCCCTAAAGAAGCTGGCAAGTTTTACCATAAGTTCAAAGATGATGGCACGGTTGCCTGGGCCGATCTTTTATTCCGCGGTCTAGAAATTGCCACAGTACCGCTACGTGAAAACAATTACGATAAGATGATTGAACAAATGACTGCAGCAGGTGTCGATGTAACCGCCGATGGTTTCAAGTATTACCTACAAGCCTTTAAGTTCGGCCTTCCGCAGCACGGTGGTTGTGGCTTTGGAATAGATCGTTTAGTTCAAAAAACTATCGGTTTAAGTAACGTCAAAGAAGCCACCCTCTTCCCACGTGATATTAATCGACTAGCACCGTAATGAAACAACGCATCTCAATAGTAAATCGCAACGGCTTAAAACTTGTAATTCAACTTGATGGCAATACTGATGATTCAAAACTTGTATTTATTGCGCATGGGCAAGGTGGGTTTATTGAGCAAGTCCACATTGAAGCATTTGCACAGGCGTTCCTTGCAAATAACTATAGAGTTGTGCGATTCGACGCTACTCATGCGCTTGGCGAGAGTGAGGGTGACATAGCAGATGTTACGTACGATACATATGTTAGTGACCTTGAAGATGTGATTAATTGGGCAAAGCAGCAAGACTGGTTTGTATCGCCATTCGCATTGTGTGGTCATAGCATGGGTGCTCAGTCAACAACTTGGTATGCTGAGCATCATCCCGAAGAAGTGTCATTGCTACTTCCTATGGCGCCTGTTATTAACTATGACTTACACACGCAAACAATGGCTGAAGATGAGCTGCAAGCGTGGCGACAAACAGGCATTAAAGAGATGAGCAGTCGCAGTAAGCCTGGAGTGAAAAAGCTTTTGAAGTGGCAAGTTGAAGAGAGTTTAAAAAAGTTTGATATTTTACCAGTGGCGGGTAAACTTACCATGCCCGTATTTCAAATTGTTGGCAGCAACGACAAGCCCTGCCCACCGAAGCACCAAGAAGTATTTATGAAACACGTTGGTAGCTCAAACAAGCAATTGATTGTTCTTGAAGGTTTGGAGCATAGCTACCGCGAAGCAAAAACTGATGAATGGGGTGTAGGCATTAAAAAAGTTCAAGAACTTATGACCAATTGGCTTAAAAGTTTAGAATAGCTTTTCAAGCTCTAAATAATCGCGCTTTAAGCTAGCCGAATCTTGAATGAATTTTTTGATTGTTGTGATGTCGCGGTAAAACAAAATATCTTTTATACAAATTAGTACGATGATTGGTATCGGCGTCGCTCGTGCTTCGAGCAGCCCCCACAACTTATCAATAAAGCTATTTAATGCTTTACGCTGAACTTTGCTCATCCGTTCGCTATGAATCTGCTTGATCATCAAAACAAGAATCATACGAATAAGTAAGAATACGACAAGCCAGCCGACAAAAGGAATAAGCAGCAGCCACCACCACGCACTAAAAAAGTAAGCCAATACTCCGCATAGAATAACAATTATCACAAATACAGCAATCGTAATAATGGTAGCGATATGAATGACTCGGCGTGCAATCAGTGCAGTTAACGCCCTAGCTACAGTTAGTGTACTCATACATTAACTGTAGCACGCTGCTATACTTCATATTGTATGAAGACGCACATAATCTACATTCCAGGTTTGGGCGATCGATACGATGGCTTTCGTCGTGTCGTACTTAGTTTTTGGAAACTGTGGGGAGTTAGCATGGAGTACGTGCCAATTACGTGGTATGACGAGGGTAGTTTTGATGAGAAGATGCAGCGTATTGAACGTGCGGTAAAGCGTGCAAAGGATAGACGTATCGTACTTGTAGGCGAGAGCGCCGGCGCCTCTTTGGCTCTGCATGGCGCAAGCCGCTTCGGGGTTAAAAAAGTCATTACGCTGTGTGGAGTGGCTCAGTCTAAAACACCGATCTCTAACTACTTACGCGCCAAAGCACCAGCCCTACACACGGCAGCGAGTACGTTACCGTCAAGGTACCCTGTCCCAGTTGAAAGTCTACGGGCTTTTAAAGACGGGGTAGTAGGTGAGCGTTGGAGTAAAACTAATGATGCGACCGTGCACACTATATGGATGGTCGGCCACATGACTACAATTGTTATATGCTTAACGATCCTGGCATCGCTTATGGTTACTATTGCAAAAAAATAAAAACTGTGCTATAGTATAAATATAAGCAAATATAATACAAAAAGGCACAGTTAAAAAATGGACATCAATATGCTTATTACGCTACTGACCATTACAGTGATTTTGCTCTCAGCCGTCATCATTGCATTGCTTGTAGTGGTAGTAATGGTTATTATTAAAGTAAACCGAATAGCAAAGAATATTGATAAACTTATGCAAAATGTTTCGGCTGCCAGTGACTGGCTAAGTCCGGCAAAAGCATTCGCAAGTTTTGTTAAAGCATTTCGTAAATAAGGAGAAAAAGATTATGAGTAAATTAGTAAAAGTTGCCTTCGCTGCAGTAGCTGGTTTTGTAGCCGGAGTACTGGTAGCTCCAAAGAGTGGCAAAGAGACTCGCGATGACATTAAAGCTAAAGCTGAAGATGCTAAAGAGCAGGTTGCCGAAAAAGCCGAACAAGCTAAAGCTGCGGCTGGTGCTGCTGCTCAGTCGGTCAAAAAAGGCGCTGCCAAAGTAGAAAAAGAAGCCAAAGGTTTCGCAAAAAGCGCAGCGAAATCTGGTAAGAATGTTGCCAGTGAAGCCGAAAAACTTGCCGGCGAAGCTAAAGTACGTGCAGGCCGTGCGGCAAAAGATGCTAGTAAAACAATCAAGCAAGTTGAAGCATCAGCAAAACGCGAACTTAGCAATAAGAATAAGCGATAACCTATTTAGTTCTGACCAAGACTCCAGTTACGTATTAGTAGCTGGAGTTTTAGGTGTGTCTTGTTGTTCTTCGTTGCTGGGCTGATCGCCACGTATGAGTGCAAGTGCCTTTTCGAGTACTTCGACCGCCGGTGTTTGACCTTTTATTGTGTAGTCGTTAGCGCCAAGTGCCATAGCACGGTCTACCTGTTCTTTTTCGGCAATGACCGAATATACTAAAACTGGCGTCGCTTGAGTAGATTGATTGCTACGTATGAATTCAAGAACATCAAGCCCACTCATGCCAGGTAGTATCACATCTAGTAGCACAAGACACGGAACTGTAGACGAAAGAACATTTTTTGCATCTTCGGCAGTATCGCATACGATTACCTCAAAACCTTTTGATTCAAAGATATCGCGGTAGATTTCTTGGAACGGTGGTTCATCTTCTATGATAAGAATGGGTTGATTTTGATTCATGTTTTCTCCTCTTTATCTGTTATTGCGATAGGAAGTTCTATTCTAAAAGTAGTTCCATGGTCGACTGCTGTATTGGATTTTGCAGTAAGTGTGCCGTTTTGCAATCGACAAAACTCATGTGCTAGATAAAGTCCAAGGCCAGTGCTTTTGCCAGATTCTGGGGCACCATCAATAAGTGTGTTCTTGTGAAAGAATGACTGTAATTCATCAGGGTCAATACCTTGTCCTTGGTCGGATATTTCAATAACGCCGTGTATATCTTCTTGAGTAGCTTTTAATTCGATAGCGCCTTTATTCGTGTACGTAATTGCATTGTTTACGAGCGAGCTAATTACTTCACCGAGCATGGTCTCGTCACCAATAATAGTAAGGTCTGAACTTCCAACAACTCGTAAAGATAATCCTTGCTTTTCGGCAGTTTCTTTGTAACGTTCGGCAACTTTTCGGAGCAGTGGTGCTACATCTATTGGCTGTAGGTTTGCCTGGGCTTCGCCACGCTCAAGCATTGAAAGGTCAAGTAAGTAACTTACAAGCCGATTACATCTAGCGGCGATATCACGCATATGTTCTACATAGCCAGCTTGCTTGACCGATAGGTTACCAAATGTTCCATCCAGCAAACTTTCGGCATAATTTTTAATCTCGCCGATTGGGGTTTTAAGTTGGTGAGAGGCTAGGGCAATAAAATTATTTTTAAGCTTTTGAACCTCGTGCATAGCACTAGCATCTTCAAATACTATGGTGGCACCCACAACTAAGTCACCAATACGTATTGGTGACAAGTAGCCAAGATATGGGAAACTTGAGCCGTTCTTCCGTTTCATGAAAGTCTCGCTCAAAACGTAGGGCGTTCGAGTAATATGATCGGATAAGCTGGCAGTCAGTGCTCTAGTAAGATCATCGGTGGGTTGACCCGATTCGTCAGTAAGTTGCAGCACCTCTTGAATTGGCTTGCCAGTTATCTCGCTACTGTACCAGCCTGTTAAGCGTTCAAAGGCATCATTGGACATAGTAACGTTATGCTTCTCGTCAATTGCGATTAGGGCATTCCCCATTGCTTGCAAGATGGCATTAATCTGAGCCTGCTCTAATCGTATTGATTCTATTTCATTCGATAATCTAGTGTGCTGTCGTGCAAATCGGGCAACAAAATCGGCAATAAATGTAATTACAAGCAGTGTGGCAGCAGTAGTGATAATATTTGATAAATCACCAAGACTTCCATCGTGCAGACTAGGTGCAAACGTATTGCTGGGCTCAAGTATATTGAAAAAATCAAGCAAGCTTAGCCATAAAAATACTGCTGTGGCGGCAAAGCCTGTAAATAATAGCGCTCCTCGACTAAGCAAGACACCAGACATCATTATAGGAATACAAAACAGCATTACGAGCGGTGTTTCAATGCCTGCGTTTAACTGAAATATTGCCGTTACTAATACAAGATCGACAATAATCTGCAGCACTGCCAGCAATTCAAGGTATCGTTTCCATCTAACGGTTACGAACGAAAGACTTAACAACACGCCATTAAAGGAAAGTACGCTTAGTATGATGATAATGTTAACGATGACTTGCTGATCGATACCTCTGTCGAGAATCAACGTAGTAATGCCGGGAATGGCAATTGCCAGCACAAATATAAACCGGATAACAATATACACGCGAACGCGCTCAAGGAGTTGTGTTGCCGAAAAAAGCGACCCCATACTAATTACAAATTGTAGCACACAATGCCTATGCTTATTGATGAGTAGAAGGACGTGCTGAACAGATTATTTAGGCGTATTGTCTAGGGTTTGCCAAATATACCAGCTAGCGACTGACTCGTATGGGTGCCAGTTATTTTTTTCGGCGATCAATTCGACTTCGCGCTCTGAAGGGACATTGTTGAGATCATATAGTTTGGCTATACCATTTCGAATCCCTAAATCACCTGTGGGCAGTACATCGAGCCTGGCCATACAAAACATCAAAAACATGTGAACTGTCCAGACACCGATGCCTTTTACTTTGGTGAGTTCAGCGATGATCTCGTCGTTTGAAAGTGAATCGATAGTATCAAAGTTTACTGTGCCATCAATTATTTTCAGTGCTAAGTCTTGAATATAACGACCTTTTGGTCGACTTAATCCAACATTACGCAACTCCTCAATATCTTTTTCTAGGATCTGTTCTGGTGCGGGAAATGAGCCGCCAAATAAATCCTTAAAACGAGTTTCGATTGCTCTTGCTGCTTTTACGCTCAATTGCTGAGAGATAATACTATCGACAAGTTCGTGGTAGTAGTTTGTGTGCTTTTTAAATTCTGGCTTGGGAAAGCGTTCGATCAAGTCCTTCAGAATAGGGTCATGACTTCTAAGATGCTTTAAGGCATTTTCCATCTAGATTTCAATCGAACCTTCAATGCGCTGATAAGTAATTCCATGCTTTTCGGCAGCCATACTGTGCCAGCGATCATAGAGCTGAATGCCATTTTCATTCAAAAACGCATCATGTGAGGGAAATGCAATTTCTGGTTTGACAGCAATCAGGAAATCAACTGATTCAGAAACTTTCTCCCACGGTGCGATGATCGGAGTAGACAGTACTTTGACGGCTCGACCCGGAAGCTCGAGACTATCTCCAGGATGGTAGAGGGTGTCATTTACAATTACGCCAACATTCTCAAATGGTTGGTGAAGTTCTGCGTGAATTGTAGCGTGCTTGCCCCCGACAAATTCAAGAGAGAAAGTACTGACATTGACTTGTTCACCGGGCTTTGCTGTCTGAATAGGCAAGTCGCCGGCTTGATCGACAACTGCTTGTGGCGCGTAAATTACCACTTCAGGATTTTTGGCGATAATTTCTTGTAATTTTTCTGGATCAAAGTGATCAAAATGTTCATGACTAACGACAACTACAGTAACATTTTCTGGAGCAACAAAATCTGTCGCCCATGCACCCGGATCAATCACCAAAACCTTGCCATCTTTTTCGAGCGTGAAGCACGAATGCTTATACTTTGTTAGTTTCATGGCACCTCCTTAGATTTACTATACTTAGTATAGCATTTATTTATCCTTGAACCAAACGCTGTATGCTTTGCGGGCCTTTACAATCTTCGGTGCAATTACGATTGAGCAGTAACCATTTGCAGGGTTATTATTGAAATAATCTTGATGCTCTGGCTCGGCTTCATAAAATTTCTCGAGAGGAGTGAGTTCCGTTACGATGGGATCGCTCCAATGCTCTTTGGCGCGCTGGATTGCTGCTTCAAAGTCGGCTTTTTGCTCATCATTTTCATAAAACATTACGCTTGCGTATTGTGGGCCGACGTCATTGCCTTGACGGTCTTTTGTGGTCGGATCATGGATCAAGAAAAAGATGTCCAAGATTGTCTCTTTTGGAATAGTACTTTCATCAAAAGTTACCTCTACACTTTCCGCGTGGTCAGTTGTGCTGCTTGCAACTGTATAATAATCTGCTGTATCGGCTGTTCCACCTGCATAACCGCATAGTGATGATTCGACACCTTTTAGCCTACGAAATACCGCATCGAGGCACCAGAAACATCCACCAGCCAGTACATAAGTCGTCATACTTTTATTATACGCCGCTATACTAAGGGGAATGAATATTGAAGAATTCAGACATTTACTAAAGCAAATGGGTGAAGAACTATATCGTGATATGCCGTGGCGTGAGGACACGCGGCCGTATTACGTGCTGGTGAGTGAGCTCATGTTGCAGCAGACGCAGGTAGCGAGGGTGATCCCAAAGTTTAATGAGTTTATACAAAGATTCCCAGACAAGAAAACATTAGCAAATGCAAGCTTGGCTGATGTCCTAAAACAATGGCAAGGTCTTGGCTACAATCGCCGCGCGAAATTTTTGCACGAAGCAGCAAAATTAATCGTTGCTACAGGTAGATTCCCAGATTCGTACGATGAGCTTACTAAATTGCCTGGTATTGGCAGAAATACTGCAGGTGCAATTCTTGCATATAGTTTCAACCAACCATGTATTTTTGTAGAGACGAATATTCGCACGGTATATATCCATCATTTCTTTAACGACGAGTTTGATGTAGATGATAAGCAGATCATTGAATTGCTCGAACAAACGATTGATAATCAGAATCCACGTCGCTTTTATCAGAATCTTATGGATTACGGCAGCTGGCTTAAAGCAAACGGCGTGCGAAACAATCACAGCAGTAAGCATTACAAGAAGCAATCTATGCTTGAAGGTAGTGTTAGGCAAGTGCGCGGCCAAATTATTCGTGCATTGACGCAAGGGGATTTGCCAAAAGCTAAGCTAATGAAAGCGGTAACGGCTGATGAGCGATTCGAGAGTGCGTTTGCCGGCCTCGTGAGGGATGGGCTGATCAATGAATCAAATAGTGTAATTCATTTGACCAAATAGCGCCTAACTCGCATACTTGAACTATGAGATTTCGTCCCATTTTGTTAATAGTAGCTGTCGTTGGCGGTGTCATCTTCTTGGCATCGCACCAAGCTAGTGCTGCAACTACTATTACACCAGAAATGATCACACGCATAAAAGAGCATTGTGTAGAGAACCTGGCAGGTTTGAATCGTCTTCACCAAACAGACGCATTTTTGCGTAACAACAGGGGTAACTTATATAGGGAAATAAGCGATAAACTGATGGTTCCGTTTAACCGTCGAGTTGCCTCGAATCAGCTTGATCCGGGTAATTTACTTACGATCGCTGCTGAATATAACAGTGAATACAACAAGTTTTATAGTACGTATATTGCATACGACAACGCTTTATCACAAGTTTTGGATATCGACTGCAGTCGCGAACCGGTTGCGTTCTACAATGCTCTTTTAGAAGCACGCGATAAGCGTCAAGAATTGTCGAAGATCAATACGACGATCAAGGATTTGGTTTGGCGCTACGGTAAGGAATTTGGTGAATTTAAGACTAATTACGAGAAAGAGCATTCATGAACGAAGCACATTCCGACCATCATGATTCAACAAGTCTAGAGTCGATTAAGAGCCATCGATTCTTTTGGATGATCACGTTTGTTATCGCTATTTCGCTATTCTTGGTGTACGTGGCCCTAAGCTTATATCAGAGTAGCGGTACCTTACAGCTTGACTTATCACGTCCAGGCTACGATAGCGCTCGTAAAGAAGCGATCAAGGATACCGAAGTATTCAAAGGTTTTGCGGCGGACGGAGCGATTAGCCAGCCAACTCTAGAAGAATTTAATAAGTTATACAGTCAGAAGGCAAGCGAAGCGCTTATTAACATCGATGCTTTTTCGGGTGACGCGTTAAGCGATCAGACACTTGGTCTTAATTAGGACGACGCCTAGTTGATTGCTGGTTTGGGAAAGGTGTGATCGCTAGGCGAATCTGCTTGTGCTCAAACTCTTCCAGTAAACGTCGTCGCATTTCAGATGTCACACTCCATTGATCGCTTGGTTGAGTTTTGCCGGCCACGATCACTTCGATTGAGCTGCCCGTGATTTCGCCTACCGAAACAAAAGCTGGTGCACTGAGTACTTTATCTTTCCATTTTTCTTCAAGACTCAGCTCTTTACCGGTTGCATCAATAATCTCTGATGCTTCATCAATATCAGTATCGGGATGAAGTAGTACTGTAAATCGTGACATGCTATAGCCCATGGTTTTGTTAATTACATGCTGTACCATGCCGTTAGGAAAGTAATGAACATTGCCATCTACATCGCGGAGTACAGTGCTGCGTGTACCGATTCGCTCGACTGTACCGGAAAAGCCTTCAATATCTACGACATCACCAACTCGGTACTGATTTTCGCTAATGATAAATATTCCAGATAAAAAATCTTTAATAAGCGATTGAGCCCCAAACCCTAGGGCTACACCGATAATGCCGGCGCTTGCAAACAAAGGAGCAAGAGCGGCACTTATATTTGGAACGAAAACTGCCAGCAGTGCATAGAAGGTAGTAAAGAAAATCACGATACGCCAGATGTTTACAAACAGGCTTACAAGTGTATTCTGCCGTTTTTCAATATCCTTCTTGTGCCATTCGCGGTGACGTGCACCTTTAACAGCTCGTTTAACGACGAAACTTACGATTCGTGTTCCAACAAAGTAGGCAATTAGCGCGCTTACGATAATAATCGCCAGCTCAACCCAGTTCTTATCAAGCCAATCAAGTATGTTTCCGTAAAGCTGTTGGTTTTTGAGGTGTTCCATATGTGGTAGTATAGCACGTGATATGACAGTATTTACATCTGTAAATGATCCCCGAGTCGTGGCCATGCTAAACTCTGGAGCGATCGGTATTATTCGCACCGATACGCTATATGGAGTTCTTGCACGTGCCAACGATGAGGCAGCGGTCAACAAAGTCTATGATCTGAAAAGTCGCGATGAAAAGAAATCGCCAATCGTGCTTATAAACGACATAGCTAGTTTGTTTGATACTGTAAACGACGCTCCTATTTTAGACGTACTTAAGTCTGTATGGCCTGGTGCAGTGAGTGTAATATTGCCGTCTACTCAGGCTCCGATTTGGATCCGGCGAGACAACGATTCGGTTGCATATCGTATTCCAGCCAACGATTCACTTCGAACAGTGCTTAAACAAACTGGCCCATTGATTGCCCCAAGCGCTAATCCAGAAGGTCAGCCTCCAGCCATGAATCTTAGCGAAGCCCAGGTATATTTTGGCGATAGGGTAGATTTTTATGTTGATGGTGGCCAGGTAATAAGTACCGCCCCCTCGCAACTACTTCAGGTTCATGCAAATGGTGAGGTAACGCGCTTACGATGATTGACCCGAACGATTTTGTGATTACTAGGAAGCGTAAAAAATACAAGTTTGCTAAGTTTAGTAACTCGCCACTTTGTTTTGAGTTTGATGATTGGAATAAACAAGTGACCGATGTTATTGAGCTGGGTGCTGGTACTGGCTTATTCAGCGTTGAACTCGCTCAGCGCCATCCCGATAAACAATTTGTGGCAGTTGATGTAAAGGCCGATCGTTTACAAAAAGGTGCTTACGAAGCTGCTGCTCGCAAACTTACCAATATTCGTTTTCTTCGCGCTCGTGCTGATCAAATTGATGAGTGTTTTAAAGAAAAATCCGTTGAGACGATATGGCTTACATTTGCCGATCCATTTCCAAAAAGTCGATCAAGCGGTCGTCGCATGACACATCCGAATTTTCTAAAAAAATACCAACAGCTCCTGCATCCAAAAGGTTCATTTATTGTTAAACACGATTCATTAGATTTTTTTAACTGGAGCCTGGAACGGCTGGTGCAAGAAAAATGGCACATTATTGAATTAACGTTCGATTTGCACGAATCAGACTACAGCAACGATTACAAGATTATGACTACTTATGAACTTCGCTGGTCTGGCGAGGGTAAATCGACTAAGTTGGTGCGGGCTACCCATGAACAATCAGATTGATTTTTTTCTTGGTTTAGGTCAAGGAAGCTGGTCGGTTAAGTGGCTGAGTAAAAGACTGCCAACAATCACATTTCATGCAGCACCTCACTATTTGCATTCTAAGAATAATGCAGCATTTGAAGAGAACGCGCTTGATTGGGTTGAGCGGGCATATGCCAAGACCGAACCAGGCATAGTAATAGCTGAATCACAGGCAGCACCAGCTGTAGTAGCTGCTATCAAGGCGGGGCGAATTACTTTGCCAAGCCGTCTCATCTTGCTCCAACCACTTGGGCTTAACTACGGATCCTTTGGAAAAACCAAGCGCGAACGGTTTGAGTCTCTCATGCGGCGTTCTCGTCTTTTTTGGCTTCACAAGAATCAAGCACTATTTATACCTGGTAATTTTGTAACGTTTATTAGCATTGCTATAGATACGATAATGTTTAAGCGAAATCTTAAGGCGGCGCTTATATTCGCAGCTAATCAAAATATAGTACACGACGTTGAAATGCTAGCTCAGCGTTTACCAATAGATATCTATGCCTGCACTAGAGATAGCTTATTTCCGTATGATGAGCTAAGATCAAGGCTAAGCCCTGATCTTGGGTTGCGCACTATTGAAGGTACGCATCTGAATCGTGCAACGCCTAAGGGTCTCAATCAGCTCAAAACTATTCTTCATGAAATTGGTACAATAAAATAATGAACTTGAACGATTATCAAAAATTAGCTCTGCGAACTGCTAGGTCTACAGATGCAAAAGACGAATTATTTCACTTACTACTTGGGTTATGTGGCGAAGCTGGTGAAATTGCCGAAAAGATGAAGAAGGTGGTAAGAGATAAAAATAGTGATTTTGCGAGTATAGATGTTGAAGACTTAAAAAAAGAACTTGGCGATGTCTTGTGGCATATTGCCGCAATTGCGAATTACTTCGATATCTCGCTTGACGACATCGGCGAGACTAATATCAAGAAATTAGCTAGCCGCTTGGAGCGCGGTACACTTGGCGGAAGCGGAGATAATCGCTAGGCAGTTGTACGTTTGTATTCTCTGTAGCGTTCAATCTCGTCTAAGTAAGGCTCAATCTCCTTTGCGATAAGTGCGTATTGACTGGCTAGCTTAGGTAGCGTGTCGCAGTTAGATAATAAGACAGCACGGTGTAGACCAAGCAGGCCCGAACGTCGAGCGCCGTTCTGGGTAGCAATATCAATAACATCTCCCTTATGTATGTTTACAAAGTAACTTTGTGAATGTTCAAACGCGCGACGAGCCGTGTCAAAAGTTTGTAACCCATGGGCTGCCTCGAAAAGTTCATGGACTATGATATCGTTAACATCTGGCTCGTGAGCAATGATATTTTCAACACGACGTAAGAAATTAGTCTCTACGTCTGGCAATAAGGTTTCATAAATATGCTGGCGCACGCGTTTTTCAACAAGTTTATGCTGTCGAGTTTTTCGCCCTGCAGGGATATCACCTATGACCTCCCCCGTAGCTTCTGTTATGCGTGGATGCATAGCTTCTCCCATGTCATGCATGGCACATACAAACATTAGTAGGGAGGCTTGCTCGTCATCAAGTGTGATGGGTGCGCGAGGTAGGGCACTGCCAGCAAGTAATAGTTCACCCGCCCATCGAGCTGTCTCATTCTGGTGGCCTATCGGATGAAGGTCTGGTCCAAGATCTTCAAGCATCGATTTTCGATCATACTCAAAGGATGCGCCTTCACCGCAGTATCTTAGCTTCTGAGACTCCATATAGCTGCCATAGTCGCTGTTTTGTAAGCGAGCAATAAGTTCCTGATATCTTACTAAGCTTCCATCTTCAAGAGGAATCCTGGCTGCAAACGGTCGCTTAGAATAGGATTCAAGCGGATTTTGATTTTCTCGTGACATTATTGTATAAAATAATACATCACGATATAGAGGACTACAAGTGTGTTCGTAGCCAACCGTCAATCGAGCCGGCACCCATGCAAAGAACCAGATCTCCTTTTTGGCGATGTGATTGTATTTCGCTCCACAGATGATCATCTAGATCGACCACCGTAATCGTATCTTTATTAACGATATCTTCGGTTAGCTCAGCAGGGCTAAGGATTGGTAAATCGGGATTTTCGCGACTTAGATAAGTCGGCAACCAATAGATTTTGTTTGCATCTTTAAAGCAATTACGGTACAGATTTTTAATTTCATGTTGACGAACGTTCTGGTGCGGCTGGTATACAAGAACTACGTTATTGGATAACTCACGCGCCATTTGCAGTGTAGCTGCTATTTCTGTTGGATGGTGGCCGTAATCGCTGTAAAGATTATCGGCAAGTTTTTCGAAGCGCCGATTAGTACCAGGGAATGATTCAAGCAATGCTGGCTCATGCCCTAAACCAAGGTATTCTAAAGATTTTAGAACGAGTGTTGCATTTCTTCTATTGTGTTCGCCAGCTAGCGTAATCAATGCTACTTCATTATCGCCAAGCTGCCACAGCTTGTCTTGATCCGGAGAGGGCAATTGCTTTAAGTCATGTCGCCAACCAATCGTATGGCTTGATTGGTTGATAAAATCGCTGAATGCTTGCTGATACTCTTGCTTTGTAGGGTAAGTATCTGGGTGATCGTAGCCCAGTGACGTAATTAGCGATAGAAATGGGTGAAAGTGTAAGAAATTACGATCAAATTCATCGCATTCATATATAAAGTAATCGCTGCCAGGCACATAACGGGCACTTGGCCCAAAGTTAATAGTTGTGCCGATACTGTAGCTAACTGGAATACTAAGTTCTTTGAAAGCCCATATCAACATACCGGTAGTCGTGGTTTTGCCGTGTGTTCCGCTAACTGCTACGAGTTTAAGATTCTTTTCCGTAAGGATGTGCTGCAATAATTCGTCACGCTTGGTGCATTTTATACCAAGCCTTTTAGCTGTAGCTAGTTCTGGATGATCTTCAGAGAGTGCGGCAGTATAAACAAACCAATCAATCGGCTCTAGCGTATGCTGTACTTCCAGCCAATTTGGGTCTTGGCCGATGTGAACAGAAATAGATTGTTCTTTGAGTGCTTGAGTAGTTAAACTTTCGTGCGCATCGCTACCTAGTACCTTATGTCCGGCATCGCGAGCCAGTTGTGCAAGCGGGCCAATACCGACACCTCCTATGCCAGAGAAGAAAATGTTCATGTTTGTAGTATAATAGAGCCAAGCTATAAACCACAAACACCAACAGCTAACCAAGTAATGATACAGGCAATTATCCACACCCTATTCAAGCGGCGCCATTTTTGGCGTTATGCTACTTTTGGTGAGATCGCTGAACTATACGCCTCTCGTATGATGACAGTATTTAGCATTAGAATCGTGCTAGTATTTGTGTCTGTATATCTGTATAAGATTGGGTATAGCCTCGAATTTATTGCTCTTTTTTGGGCGATTTACTACGGCTTGAAGACACTTTCTGTGCCGTTTGCAGCATTTATTGTTGCTCGCTTTGGTCCTAAGCATGGGGTGCTCTATGCTAACTTGCTCTTTGCTGTGGGAATGGTGTTCTTATTTTTTACCGAGCAAAACGGTTTCGTGGCACTAACTGGTTGGTGTATCTTCCAGGCCTTTGCAAGTACGCTTAATAATCTTTCGTATATGACCGATTTTTCAAAGGTAAAAAGTACTAAGCACGCAGGCAAAGAGCTTGGTTATATGAATATAGTAGAAAAGATCGCAGGCGCTCTTAGTCCACTACTCGGGGGAATTATTGCGAGTATATTTGGTGCGCCGAGTACGATGGCTCTAGCGGGTGTATTCTTTCTATTGTCGGCTATACCTCTTTTTAAAACAGCAGAGCCAACTAGACTGCGCCAAAAGTTAACGCTGGTTGGTTTTCCGTGGCGACAAACTTGGCGTAATTTTAGGGCACAGTTTGGAGTTGGCTTTGACTACTTTACCAGTACTATGGCATGGGTACTGTTCATTACCATTGTTGTATTTGCTGCCGACGGCTCAGACATCTATGCCAAGATAGGTATACTGAGTTCAATCGCATTCGTTGTAGTGTTGGTAGTACCATACATTTTTGGTCGCTTAATTGATCATAGCAAGGGTTACTTATTGCTTAAAGTTATGGTTATCGCCAACTCTATAACACATTTACTCCGACCTACTATCAATTCTACGTTGGGTGTCGTAGTTAATAATGTTGTCAATGATGTTGTAACAATGGGCTACAGTATGGCCTTTAACCGTGCTGAATTTGACACTGCAGACAGCACAGGCTTTAGGATTGTGTATTTATCAATTCGTGAAGCAGCACTTAATACTGGCGCAGCTTGTGGGGGTTTACTACTTGCGGCTCTTGCCGCAGCAGCAAGTCCTAAAACGGCTTTATCAACTTATTTCGTAGTCGCTGCGTTGGTAGTATTAATTATTGCTACGCCTCGTTTCGCCATGTATAAGCGTTAGCACGCATGGTATACTAAAGCCAAGTTAAAGGGTGAGGTTGAACGTCTTAAATAGTGGCAAATAAGCGACAAATCAAGCGAAGCATAGGGTGGCTGCAGCGCATTAAAACGTGGCAGCTTATCTTGGTATTAATTATAGCAATGCTTATTACTGCAACATTTTTGCGGCTTAATAATATCGGTATGATCGAACGACGCGCGGCAGTGATTAATGCCGACAAAGCCGGTGATGCCGAAACGGTGCGAGCACGATTATTTGATTTACAGCGCTATGCAGCGGTACATATGAATGCTGATAGCGGCACTGTATATCTCTCGGAGCAGTATCGACGCGACACCCAAGCTGCGATTGAAGCTGCAAGTGCTCGTCAGTCGGCTGACAACATTAATGTTAAGGCTGATCAGGCTTGCAAGGCACAATTTTCGGGCTATTCTCAGGCCTATGTGCAATGTTTTGCTAGTGAGCTAGCAAAATACCCATCCCAAGCCGATACGCTTGATAAGGCGAATTTGCCAAGCCCAAGCCTATATAGGCATGATTTTTCAAGCCCAACTTGGTCGCCTGATTTTGCGGGCTTTGGTGTGTTGATTTGCTTGCTCATAACACTAGTAATTGTCGCTAGATTATTGAGTTTACTGCTGCTTCGCGTACTCCTGCATCGTCACTATAATAGCGTTTAAGTGTTGACAGAGGCCACCTCTTAGGCGTACGCTTACTTTTGTAAGAACTAATAGGAGGTATAAAAACCAATGGCTTACAGTCACACTAATTCAAAGGGCATTACATACTACTTGCACAAAACTGAAGTTACACTTCGCGGCGGCAAGCCTCAAACAATCTACTTCTTCGCTAAAGTAGAAAAAAACGCTAAGGGTGAACCAGTAGATCTACCTGAAGACCGCGTAGTTAAAGAAAACCCACGTAATG
>JALRBJ010000008.1 GCA_023257815.1 Candidatus Saccharimonadia bacterium
CGTTAATAATGGAGAGCAACTGCTGAGAGGCTTCATTAGCTTTTTCCAAAAAACTCAGGACTTGCGGTTCATGGGTTTTTTTTATTGCCAAGGATTGCATCCCCATAATGCCATGTAATGGAGTACGCATTTCATGACTGGCAGTACTGATAAATTCGGCTTGCTCACGCTCCTCGGCCTTTTCTTTGGTCATATCACGAAATACCATGATGGCACCGGTTGAAGGTGTGCCAATTGGCGAGACTATGAGTGATAGTAGGATTTTTTTGCCACTTTCGGTGGTAACTGAAAAATCTTCAGAATGCACCTCGTGGTTAGTACTGAGCACTCGCGCGACAGGGTCGCTGGCATCAGTCGTTGGCTTGTCGGCTTTATCGTTTAGCTTAACGACTGATTTGTAACTTAGACCTATGGCATCATTTTGCCCCCAGCCAATGATACGCTGTGCAGCTGGATTAATAAGTTGAATCACGCCGTTTGTATCTACCAATACCACCCCGTCGTTGATTGCTTTAATAACGGTTTCTGATTTGTTGGATTCGTGGCTTAATTCAGTCGCCAATTCGTTGTAGGCCTTATCTTTAGCGGTTTCTTTAGTGGATTTAGAATGCCAAATAATAAAACTGGCAATGAGTGGTGCGATTGATACAATCGAGCCAATGATGATTGCGTCAACTGAAGCATGTGTCAAGAATGCATATGCATCATATCCAACGACAAGTAGCGTAATGAGCAAGAAGCCTCGCCAGCCAAATACACCGGCAAACACGCCCATGACGATCCACAAGCCTATAAGTGGCGAGCTGGTAGTTCCTGTTGTAAGCACGATGCTTGCGGTAAGCCCGACCATAAGAACATAGACTAAGAAAGTGCTTAGGTTTACGTTGCTTTTAGAGTGCCAGAAATATAGGATAACTGATCCAACTGCTACGGCGCCGGCTACTACTGCGCTAACGAGCGACATTGGTAGTAATACGGCGAGTTGACTATCTGGTAATACTATCGACACGGTAAACAGTGCTAATATAACGGCTGCGATAAATATCGAAGCTTCACTTATACGGCGATGCCAAAAGCGCGTTAGTTTGATCGGTTGAATGAGTTTCGCCCCCTACTTTCTCGTATGTATGTTATTATCGCAAAACCCTTGGTAAAATGCTATTGTTTTTTGCTAAGCACAGGCGTATTCTAGGCTCACAACGTAACGAGAGAAACACATATGCTGAGCCAACTCAAACGTCAACGTGAGATTATATTGCCAACGCCAGATGTATTGCATGATAGAGCGGCACTTTGGTGGGAAGATGTTGAGATTGAGCATGGTAACATGCAGAAACTACCCCACTTTCAAAGCTGGGTCGATACAGTTGAACCAGCACTTGATAAAAGAAAAATAGTAACCGACCACGATAAGAGCGTGGTCGGTATTCGTTACTGGGACGATGTTCGCACCGCTGATGGTGTTGATCGTGGTGTTACGACATATGTGCCATCTGACGAAATTCGGACAGGTTATCCATTTAGTCTTGTTATGGACACAGCTTGGTTTACAGGTCTTGAGGGTCATAACGATGTAATTGCTGAGACCTTTATGAAGGAATTAGGCGTTAGTGTAGTTGTGGTTGGCCCTGAATTCACTGCAGCTCATCCAAATGCAGTTGGCGCCGAGACAAAACTAGGTAGAGTAGCTGCACTGTGTGCTGGATTTTCACAAATGCGTTCCATGGAAGCTTCGGCAATGATTTATGAAGCCCTGCAGTCTAGTAGGCCCTACTATGGTCTTACCAAAGACGTAATTGGTGTTGGTGAATCACGGGGTGCAATGGGTGAACAGATTAGACGTGCGTATATGCAACTAATGGGTGTTACTACAGTTCATTCAGATATTACTGATCCAAATGTTCAAAATAGGGCTCTAGAATCATGGGGTGACGCGTATGATTTAGCTCGGTGGCCAGTTGGTGAGGCGATGGGATCTGTAGCAGTTGGGGCTGCCTTGTTACGTCGCGGTAAGCTTCATCGTCAAATTGACACTGTGCCACTATCAAGGCGGTATCTATTGGGCGCTTTGCTTGGCACTGGCCCTGCCCTGCTTAGCGGAGAAGAGGGCCTGTTTGCAGATTTTACACCACTTGATCATCCACAACATATTACAAACTTTAAGAATAATAAGATGGCGCATACTGACAGTCGGCGTGAAGCCTATGCGCTACATAGAAACACAACAATACATAAGCTTAAAGGTTGTCATCTTGGGCTTGCCTACCCCTCAATTCAAGAACGCGTGATTGATCGATCAACTCAGATAGGAATTGCACTGCAGAATGGACAACCATTGAATTTTCAGGCAATTCATCAGACTGGACATAAATCCGCGGAGCTACTTGAAGAAGCTGCCTAAAATAAAAACTCCTTGTAATAAGGAGTATTTCCGGCGAACCGGAACCGCCCTACGTTGTGGGGCGGTTCCGGTTCGCGCTCGGGAGCGGGATCAGGCGAGCTGCTCGGCCAGCCAGGCCGTGGCCTGATCACGCCGGCGAGAGCTGGTTGCCATCTTGGCGCGCCGGCCGGTCATCCGCTTGATCGTGGAGCTGTGCTGCTTGGTGATGTTCACGCAGACGTTGTCGCTCCGCACCAGCTTGTGGTCGACGATCGCGTACTGCTTGGCGCTGATCAGCTGGATGAGCAGGGCGTCGATCTTGCCGATGAAGGAGGGATGCATGTTCTTGATCCGCACGATCGCGATGGCGATCTGCCGCGGGTTCTTGCCCTCGAAGTAGATCGACTCCTGGGATGCCGTCTTGACGGTGCGGTTGAGCCACTTGCGGTTGATCTGCTGCTTGGTCATGTTGCCGCTCTCGTTTCCCGATAGGTACACGCTACAAAGTCATCACTGGCTGCGATGGCTAGGGACACTCATCTGGAGTATTCCTTGCGTTAAATACTGTTGTACCACTATTGATTTTATTTGTCAATAGTTATCTAATATGCATTATCAAGAACAATAGACTCAGTGAGTGATAGCCACTAGATCATCCAATGCCCGCTGTATCGCTGATGCGTATAGTCGTGAAAATCTTGTAAGTTCAGCAGCATTTCCATAATAGTTATATTCAAAGCCACCAGCTAGTAGTGTGCGAATTGGTGGTTGAATAGTAAATCGTCCGGCGTTCCCTTGTGATAGGTGAGTTTTTTCAAGCCGAGTAGTTTTCGGCGGAATTAACGTACGATGTGACCATCTTCCATCGCGTATTGATGATGCTGTTTCGCCGCTTGCTACTGAAATGAGTCCATTGTCACCAGCACGCTGTGCGTACACAGCAAGTTGGGGTGACACCTTGGCTCTATCAATTGTATGCGCCCTTTGAGCACTGACACCGTGCTCGTCAACCAAAGCTGAGATTGATTCGTAGTATCCCCCCGATCCATATAATAGATCAAGAAGGTCGCTGACTTCAGGATTTGTTGAGGATATATCGCTTGGGTCAACTAGTCGAAATTCAGTCATACGTAATCCTTAGTAATCGTCACGTATAATCGGCATACTCATACAACGAGGTCCACCGCGTCCTCTTCCGAGTTCGGCACCAGGTACGGTTATCACTTCAATTCCGGCTTCTTCCATTGCACGATTGGTTACGTAGTTTCGGTCATAGGTAACAACCACTCCTGGAGCAACTGCGAGTGTATTGGAACCATCGTTCCATTGCTCTCTGGCTGCTGCAACTGGGTCACCATTGCCGCATTCGATAAATATCACCTTTTCAAGCCCAAGCGCATCAGCTAGAACTGCCTTTAGGTCGTATTTTTCTGTGATTGAAATACCATCCTCAGCTGCTTCATCTTTTTGTAAAACGTAAATACTCATTTCGTGAATGCCCTGTTGGATTTCTGGGTGAATGGAGAACTTATCCCTATCGATCATTGTAAACACAGTATCGAGGTGCATGAATGCGTGCGAGTCAGGAATTGAAATTGCAATAACTGTATCGAAGGTTGAATCGTCGAAGAGTCGTTTGGCCGTAAGCTCTACTGCTTCTGGTGATGTACGTTGGCTTATGCCAATTGCGGCAACTCGTTCGCTCAGCACCAGCTCATCACCGCCCTCCATGCTGTACGGACTCTCGCGGTCATACCATACAGGCACATCTTTATAAGCAAAACGTGGATGCGAACCAAGTACGTATTTCATGAACAATGATTCGCGCTGGCGGGCCTGGTAGCGCATTCGATTAAGTGTTACGCCATCGCCAACTGCTGCAGCTGGGTCACGTGTGAAATAAAGATTCGGCATAGGAGCCATATGAAATGGAGAGCTTTCAGTCCCCGACAAAGCGGCTAACGCAAATCCATTACTACTTCCAGCTATCTCGCTTCTTCGAACGCCTGCCATAACTGCTCGAACCATATCCGGAGTTTGCATGCTATCAAGATGTTCAGTTACTGCATTGAAGCTGCGTGGATTAACCTGGGAACCCCTGACAATCTCGGCTATAAACTGTTCCCGAATACCAGCATCTTCAAGAGCTTCACTTGCAAGTGCATCAAGATAAAGTACTTCGGCACCACGTTGTCTAAGTACTTCGGCAAATATATCATGCTCTTCTTGGGCTTTCTCTAGATAAGGAATATCATCAAACAGAAGATCGGTCATTGTGCTTGGAGTGATATTCTCAAGCTCATGACCAGGGCGATGCAGTATCACACTTTTCAGAGGTCCTATTTCAGATGTTACGTTAATAGGTCGCTCAAATGTCGGCATTACACACTCCCTTAAAATAGATAATCGGTGGGTCACCTCTTATTATTATGCAAGAATAGTATCATTTGCTAGTGAAATTGTAAACAAACGTAAAACTAATTTGATGTTTAATTACCTGCATGCTATAGTCTTAGCATGAACAAAAATGTTCGTGTAGATTCAGAGCGTCGTCGCCGGCTTATGGCGGGCCTTGCTGAAGTGAACTAGCGAACTAAAAACTAAGCCACATCATGCAAAGCCCTCAATCAACGAGGGTTTTCTTATTACGTCAAAGGAGCTAGGACATGCACAACAAAGAATCAGGCTATAAAAAAGTTGCGTCTTATGAAGCACGAAAAGGTGAATTTAAGAAGTGCTTGCTTCTCTACTCTGGTGGACTTGATACGTCTGTAATGTTGAAGTGGATACAAGAGCAGTATGATTGCGAGGTTATCACCCTTACTCTCGATATTGGTCAGCAGGTTGATGATTTACATGCGATTGAGCAGAAGGCTAAGAAGCTCGGAGCGGTCAAAACGATAACGTATGATGCGCGAGTGGATTTTGCCAATCTGCTTTTATCACAGGCTATCAAGGCGAATGCTGATTACCAAGGTGGCTATGCACTAAGTACGCCACTTGGGCGTGTAGTGATATCTCAATTGGCTGTTAAGTTTGCTAAAGAAAATGATTGTCAGGTTGTTGCCCATGGCGCTACTGGTAAGGGAAACGATCAAGTACGATTTGAATCGTATATTACGACACTTGATCCATCGCTCAAGATACTAGCTCCGGTGCGCGAGTGGAGTATGGGGCGCGAAGAGGAACTTGCTTATGCTACAGAGCATGGTATTCCAGTTTCTCAAACGAGCGACTCTACATATTCAAAAGATGAGAATATGTGGGGTATCACCAGTGAAGGTGCAGAGATTGAACATCCGAACCTTGTACCAAAACTAAACAAGATACTTAGTTGGTGCAGTCCTATTGAAAAAACACCAGATAAACCAGAGCGTTTAGTAATTGAATTTGATCAAGGTATCCCAGTAGGATTGAACGGCACTAAGATGCCACTCCACGATATTATTACAGAAGCAAATTCTATTGGTGCACGACATGGTGTTGGCGTAGTTAATCTTGTAGAAGATCGTTTGGTGGGTCTTAAGGTTAGGGGCATTTATGAAAACCCTGGTGCGACTATTCTGATCGCTGCTCATAAAAAACTTGAACAATTAGTATCTACGCGTGTTGAGAATGAGTTGAAGGGATTCATTGATACCAAATGGGCATATATGGTATATGCAGCCGAATGGTATGAGCCTACTCTGCATCACTTAACGGCCTATATAGATGATCAGAACAAAAAAGTCACCGGTAAGGTTACTGTTGAACTGTTTAAGGGCAATGTAACGGTGATATGTCTTGACTCTCCGTATAGTCTATTTGATCATAGTTTAGCCACCTTCAATAGTGACGAAAGCTTTAATCAGAACGCGTCGGCTGGCTTTATTGAAATCTACACTTTAGCGCAAAAGACAGCACGCGAGGCGTACGATTATGACAAAGAGTAAATTATGGCAAGCCAAGGATGGCGATGAACTACATGCTTCAATCGAAAAATATACGGTTGGTGATGATCGAGTCCTAGATCAACAACTTCTGGGTTACGATATTCAAGCAACTAAAGCTCATACACTCATGCTGAAGAAGATCGGCATTTTATCAGAAGATGAGTATACTAATCTGGCTGCAGCACTTGATATGTTGCTTGAAAGATGGGAAAATGGCACATTTCAGGTGACTAAAGATCATGAAGATGGACATAGTGCCATTGAGCTGTATCTTACCGAGACTTTGGGTCAGACTGGTAAAAAAGTTCATACGGGTCGGAGTCGTAACGACCAAGCGCTTGTAATGATGCGCCTATTTTTAAAAGATAGCTTAGCAAAAGTGAGTGCCGCTACGGCTAATGTAGTGCAGGCTTACAGTAAGCAAATTGCTGGAGCTGGTGATCAACAAATGCCAGGCTATACACACTCACAAAAAGCTATGCCAACAACAGTTGGAATGTGGCTCGGTTCTTACCACGATGCATTTAATGATTTAATCCCTCACTTCGAAGATACAACTACCCTGATTGATCAAAATCCTTTGGGTTCAGCTGCGGGGTTTGGCGTAACGTTGCCGTTAGATCGCAACTTAACTACGGCTGAGCTTGGTTTTGCTAGGGTTCAAGAAAATCCAATGTATTGCGGAATCTCACGTGGCGTATTTGAGCTCGCTACTGTTCAAGCGCTGGATCTTGTGATGGTCTTCGCTGGCAAATTTGCTGAAGACTTTCTACAGTTCACTATGCAAGAATCAAACTTCTTTGCTTTACCGAACAGTATGACTACTGGCTCATCAATCATGCCACATAAGCGTAATTATGATGTGTTTGAAATTATGCGTGCTAACTCGCATGAATTTGTAAGTCATAGTATGACATTACATGCTCTTGCATCAGGTGTTGGTAGTGGCTATCATCGTGATCTTCAACTCACAAAGCGAGTGGCTGTTCAGGCCGTTAGTACGACACTCGAAACATTAGAAGTTTTAGCGCTTTGTGTTAATCATTTGATTGTTAATAAAGCAGCGCTTGACGGTGCTATGACACAAGAGCTTGAAACGGTTGCTATGATCAACAAATTGGTTGAGCAAGGTATCCCATTTCGCGATGCCTACCGACAAGTTAAGGAATCTCTGCTGTAAGCAAACAAGTGGTTTATTTGACAATTCAGCGTACCATACTATAATCCAATCAAGGAGAGATTGCGTTATGACTTCCAAAGAAGTTTCTCGTATGGAACCAGGCAGCTTTCAAGAAGTTGAAAGGCTCGTCGATTTGATGCGCGATCCTGAACGAGACTTTTACGCTTTCACCATGCCATGCGATCTTACGCTTGTATTTGACGGACATGAGTCAATTGAATTCTTTAAGGGGGATACTGTGACGCACTTCGGAAGAGGCGCGCTTTTTCTTGCTACAGTGAATAGCATTTCTCATAGCGTATCAATCACATTAGATGGTGACGCGGAGATTATGAAGCGCGATCTAGAGCTAAGTGACCAAGAGCGGACGGCTTGGATGGTTGCCAATATGGATGATGACGTCTTTGAACATTGGTAACTACATGCGGTCTGGTAGTTGCATGTGGAGAAGTCGCGAAGCGTTGTTAATCACCTGAGCAGCTGCTTCCACCAATGCAAGGCGGAACGCACGAGCATCATTTGCAGCATGAATCACGCGCAGTTCGGAATTGCCTTGGAATGAGTTAAGTTCTTGGCATAACTCATTTAAGTAGGTTGCAATTCTATGAGGCGCGTTGTTGTCTGCTGCTTCTCTGACAATTTGTGGGAATTTAGATATCAGTATTAGGATGTTCTTTTCAGATTGATGAACATTGTCGGTGTATGGTTCGGCACCGTCTTTATACTCTTGTTCCATAGTAGTTTGTTCAAGTGCCTTCGCGAGGATACTACGGAGACGAGCGTACGTGTACTGAATGTAGATTGCTCCACCATTCTTTAGCATATTTGGTACATCGGTTTCAGGGTCAAACTCAATATCTTTCGTTCTATCCTGTCTTAGGTCGTTAAAGATTGTGGCGCTTATTCCAATTTGTTCAGTTAGATCATCAGCAAGACTATCTGTATCACGCCCTTGCTCCTGCATGAAGATTGCAGCGGCATCGCGAGCATCATCAAGTAATTGATCAAGTAGTATGATTTTGCCACTACGGCTACTCATCTTGCGTCCATCAACGTTCAGATGACCAAACGAAACATGCTGAGCATCGCCGAGTGCTACCGCACCCATCCTGTGTACCATGTTGAATAGTTCTATACAGTGTCCACTCTGTTCTTTGCCAATAACATAGAGTATTTTTTTAGCACCAAGTTCGCGTGTACGGTAAAGGATTGCTGCTAGGTCACGAGTTAGATAAACTGTTCCACCGGAAGGTTTGATGATGATTTCATCGCGCGCGTCGCCATCTTTGGTGAGCATAATCTGCGAATTCTCTTTCATAGTTGCTGGATCAACAACGACCTGTGACGGAAAAACAACCGAACCATCCTCTCTTCGTTCCAGGGCGCCTTGATCTAGGCCTTCCTGCACGGCTGCGGCCATTCGATCTTCGTAAAAGCTTTCACCTTGAATTGTGTCGAATTCTACGCCGTTAAGACGTTGATAGATTGGGTAAAAGTCAGCTAAGCTCCAATCACGGAACTGCTGCCATAGGTGCACATACTCAGGATTTCCTTGCTCTAATTCCAAAAACGCCTTTCGACCCTCATCAAGCAGTCGCTCTCTCTCCTCTTCAGAGCCATTCTTAGTTTGGTCGTTGAACTTACGATAAATAGTCATTAGAGTCTTAGCAGGATCTGCGGTTAGTTCGTCTGTAAATTCACTACCTCTCTCGGAAAGCTCCTGTTGGTATTGGTAAATAATATTACCAAAGTGCGTGCCCCAGTCACCAATGTGATTGACACCGAACGGAATATTGCCCGATGCTTCTTGGAGGTTCATCAAAGACTGCCCAATAATAGTTGAGCGTAAGTGGGCTACCGTGAGGTTCTTGGCGATATTTGGTGAGGAATAGTCGATAACAACGACATCTGGATCACCATCACGGAACCACCCGTAATGCTCGTTCTGGGTTGTTACTTGGGAAAAAATTTGAGTGCTGGCTTTTGCAACATCAATTTCTATATTAATGAAGGGACCCGAGACTTCAACGTTCTTAACGAGTTCATCATCAATGACTAGTTGGGCAACCTGGCTGGCAATTAGTTGAGTATCACCACCTAGCCTTCGTACTAACGGAATAATATTGATCGAAAGATCAGTACCAGACGCTGCTTTTTTGCCCTTGATTGATGGGCGGTCAAGCTCAAGTGTAACATCGGTTGCGAATGTACGTTGGATTGCCGCATTAATTCGCGCACGAACTTGGTTTAGGGCATAGCTATTACTGCTAGGGAGTTCAAGTGATGTAAGTCGCTCAGTTTTCTCTGCAAGGGCTACTTTGGCTTGGCGATCAATCTCGGCATTTTGGAGTGAAAGCTCAGTTTGGTCATCGTCGCTGGTCTTGTCAATCACACCTGTGTCGGTCAATCTTGGTTCGGTAGGTTCGCCTGTAGTCATATCCCGCCTCCTCGCATTCGTATGGGTTCTGATGGAGTGTATTGTATAGGCTTTTTATGTGCTGTCAACCGAACCGTAGGCTAAAGAGTGTATGCAGGTGTGCCTGATCTAAATTATTTGTGATTAGAATTAAATTACATAGCATCAAACAGTGGTTCATGATATGTAATTCAACCACAACCTCACCCGACATGCGTCGGGTGAGGTTGTGTGGGTGTTGAATCAGTTGGCGTGCAGAATCTCGTTGAGGATGATGGTCTTCCCCTCGTGAGGCAGTGCCTCGACGCAGCCCGTGACAGAGTTGCGACGAAGCAGCATGTTGGAAGCGCTCGACAGAGTGTTGGCATTGCTGGAACAAGTTGTTTATGCTATAGCTAACTTTTCTGATCCATTTTAGTGCTTAAAAAATTAGTTTAATGTTCTGTGATGACTATTTATTGTATTGACACATCAATAATATATCAATAAAGTTGATGTATAAAGCATAGGAGGAGTATGGAATATCGTCAACTTGGTAAATCTGGCCTGAAGGTCTCGGCGCTTAGTTTGGGAACGGGAACATTTGGTGGAACAGGAGAGCTGTTTTCAAACTGGGGCACGGCTGATGTAAAGGAAGCGAGTAAGCTTATCGATATAGCGATTGATGCAGGCGTGAACTTGTTCGATACGGCTGATGTATATTCTGATGGAAACTCTGAATCAATCTTAGGTGAGGCGTTGAAAGGACGACGAAGCAAGGTGCTTATCTCGACAAAGACTTCTTTGCCTATGAATGATGGAACTGGAGCGGGTTCGTCTAGAAGTCGTCTTATACAAGCGGTCGAAAACTCTTTGAAGCGTCTTAAAACTGACTATATCGATGTTTTGGAGCTTCATGCATTTGACGCGAATACCCCGATTGAGGAAGTATTGTATACACTTGATGTGCTGGTTAAAGAGGGTAAGATTCGTTACGTTGGTGTGTCGAATTTTTCTGGCTGGCAACTTATGAAATCACTCGCGCTAGCCGATCGTTATGGCTATTCACGGTATGTTACTCAGCAGGTGTATTACTCGTTGATTGGAAGAGATTTTGAACATGAGCTTATGCCACTTGGAGTTGATCAAGGCGTGGGCGCCATGATCTGGAGCCCTTTGGGATGGGGTCGCTTGACTGGAAAAATTAGACGGGGCGAGAAGTTGCCTGCACAGAGCCGATTACACAAAACGGCAGCCTTTGGCCCTCCGGTCGATGATGAGAAACTGTTCGATATTGTGGACGTACTTGATGAGATTGCAGCTGAGACCGGAAAGAGCATACCCCAAATTGCTATCAATTGGCTGCTGAATCGCCCGACCGTTTCGAGTGTTATTATAGGCGCACGGAACGAGAAGCAACTTATTGATAATCTCGGTTCTGTTGGCTGGAGGCTATCAGATGAACAAATGGCTCGCCTAAATGAGGTGAGTAAAAAAGTTCCACCCTACCCATATTATCCATATCATATTCAAGATGGCTTTCGGCAGATTAACCCGCCATTAGTATAAGGCTAGGCCAGTAGTGCTTGCAGCACGCCTGGGAACTTTTGCTCAATTTCGTCCAACCGAATGGTATTCAAGCAATCCCTTCCCTGTTTAACAGACTGTATGACGCCGCCTTCACGTAAGATCTTAAAGCAATGCGACCTAGTTGAAATAGCAAGATTTTTAATATCCGCCACGGCCTGAGAGCATGTGATTGGCTGATCTGATGCGTAAATAACTTTTGCGATCGTAAGCCTGGTATCATCGCCAAGCGCGTGCAAGATTGAAGCCAGTGAAATTTCGTCTACTGAAGGGTGGTTCATTTATATCAAGTAAACAGATATTTTGTGTAAATAGCAATAGCTTGGCTTTTTTACTAAAAGCTCGTAATGTAGGTAGTCATAGTGTATTTGGTGTGTAGTCTAGTCTGGCCGAGCAATCTTAATTATGTCATTCACGACGAGCTCAATTGGCTGCGAAGCATCCACGGTATGGTTGGATGTCTCCGCATACCATTTAGTACGCTGGTTGTATAGCTCAAGTGCTTTCAGTTTGTCTGCAAAGAGTGGTCTTTCGCGTCCAGGGTCCTGCGCAACTCGAAGGGCCGATTCACCAAAGGGTGCTTGTAGCCATACGACTGGATTGGCTGCGGCCAGTAAAGCGTTACGGCCAATTTCTGTGCTAACGATACCACCTCCAGTTGAAATAACACCTGGTTCTTGGCTAAGAATAGTCCCTAATGCTTCTGCTTCCAGCTTTCGAAAAGCTATCATATCAGATTTAACAAGCTGAGGAATGTCTACGCCGGCTTCAGTTTCCATCCAACTATCGGTATCGTAATAACGAATCCCAAGGATACTTGCGGCTTTTGGCCCGACGGTAGATTTCCCAACTCCCATAAAACCAGTAAGTATAAGTCTCTCTTTAGCCATATTTTCTTCTTGCGTAAAGTATCCTGCGTTTTCGCCTAATAAGCAAGCACTAGCAAAAAAACAAAATAGTGAAGTAGAATAAATTACTTAACTGATCAATAAAAATAGAGACCCACTTTTTCAAGCAAATCTCTATCTGTTATTCAATCGTGGTGATCTCACGGGGAATCGAACCCCGATTGCCAGGATGAGAACCTGATGTCCTAACCGTTAGACGATGAGACCAATATTCCCTACTCTATCAAAAACTACCCCTGTTGTCTAGCTGGCTTGGCTCATTTTTTCGATAACGGCAAGAAGCTTCTTAGGTGTAATCTCGGCTTTGATGAGGTAGCCATCGGCATGTTCTTCCATTGATTGTCTGGCGTCTTCGGTTTGGTCAAAATTTGTAAGCACGATAACTTTTGTACCTGGTATAAGATCTTGGGCACCACCGCGCAGAATCTGCAGGATTTCACCGCCACGTCGTTCTGGCAACATGACATCAAGCAGCATTAGATCGTACGGTTTGTTGCGGGCAGCGATTAGCCCATCATTACCATCGACCATCCAGTCTACGTCGTAGCCGGCCTTCTTAAGACTACGGACGTACATTTCACCGATGAATCGATCATCTTCTACAATTAGAATTCGCTTGATTGCCATATGTTATCCTCTGAATGCTCCATGATTTTTAATCCAGCCGCTTGATGATCGCTCTAGGAACACATCGTTATTGGCACCAGTTTTTGCTAGTTTGTCAGCAACGGTGGCGTAGATTGGCAACGATAACGTGAAGGTAGAGCCATGACCCTCGACACTCTTTACGCTTATTTTACCACCATTACTCTCGACGATGGCTTTTGAAATGTAAAGCCCGATACCGGTGCCGGCTACGGTTTCGCGTGAACGATGTGAGCGGTAAAACTTATGGAACAAATTAGCGATGACATTGGCGGGCATACCAATGCCGTGATCGGTAACAGAAACTTCAACAAAATCGCCATTCGTAGCAGCAGAGACTTCAATTGAACCACCGTCATTAGAATACTTGATGGCGTTATCGATTAGGTTGGCGAATACTTCACTGATACTGTTAAGATCTGCAGCCACAGTCGGTAGACTGTCGGGGAAAGAGACACTTAGAAGACGCTGCTGCGCAGCAGCACGCATTTGCATGTCGTCGGATATGGTGGAGTAAATATCAGCCACGGTTTGCTCACCTATGTGAATCTTAAGGTGGCGTCTGTCAAAACGGCTGGCATTTAGAATATTACTTACATATCCGCTCAAACGGTTTGCGCTTACCATTAGACGCTGGAATAACTCCTTCTGATCAGGGTCAGTAATAGCGGCAAGCTCGTCGTTTAAAGTATCTAGATACCCGCGAATAACAGTAATTGGTCCACGTAGCTCATGAGCGGCAAATGCTATAAAGTCTAAATCATCATCTTCTGGCTGGTACTCACTGGTACGATCAAATAGTGTGACAATAGTTTCGGCTTCGCTACCCTTTTCGTATGATGCATATACGTCGAACAGGCGGCGATCAGGTTCGCCCGTAAGTTTGTTAGCAACACGCCGCCACACTTTTTCGGCGTGAATATCATGCTGGCCGCGCTCTGCTATCCAATCGTTAATGCTGGGATCAACATCAAATATAAGATCAAGCGATTTATAAGCCTTGGCGTCTATACTAATTGGGGCACTTTTGTTCGCGAAGATAATCTGCTTATTGCTATCTAGCATGATGACACCAGTAGATGTATGATTGAGCTGGGCTGGAATATCAAGGCTTGAATCTTGGCCTTTAATCTTATGAGTTGAATCTGTCTGGCTAGTAGCGATGTCGTAGATTAATTTGAGCAGTGGCCTTAGATGATTTTTTTGATAGCGATCATCATTTAAATTTGGGGGTGTTAACGCGCTTTGTTCTCCTGCGACATGAACTAGAGCTGCTGACAAATCCTTAAGCGGGCGCATAGCAGAAAGAATTAGTAGGAATGAGATTATAAGTGCAACCGCACTGAGCCCGATAAGGAGCATCCATGCGTTAGGCGGTAGACTTGGGTAAAGGAAAACCATTGCACCGATTGCTATGACTCCTATGAATATTTGGCTGGCGATAGCCTGCGCGATGATGCGACGTTTGTGGTTTGGCCAGAAACGATTGACTTGTTCTGATTCTGCCTTTTTAGTATCGTTTACTTCCACGACACGTTGCCTCCGCTGTTCGGTATGGCAGATATCCAAGTGGTGCCACGGGCAAGTTTGACGGGTTGACCCGCTGCATCGGTGAATTTTAATTGGCTGGTTGGACTATCTTTTGCCCAGGTTGCTTGGATGGCATGGCCGTTTTGAAAAATCATAGCATTGCCGCTACCTACTGTGGTAATACTCTCACGATAGCCGTCTTCGAATACGGTGCTCATATTGACTCGCAGAGCTATAACTACCCTTGCCTGAATCTGGCCAGCTTCGCGATCAAGGTGGGGTGCGCCGCCTTCTGAGCGGGCGTATAATTTTGTAGATGCATCGTATGCGTACGAGGAATTGTATAACGGACTGCTGATTGTGAGGTCAACTTGGGTACCATCCTGAACTGGCTGTTGCTTGCTATCATCGGCACGCTCAAATGGCTGTGGATTTGACGTCGTGTACCCTTTTGCGGCATTAAGTGCGTCGAGTTTAGCAAAATTGGTATATACGTTATGAGGTGCATAGCGGTCGGTAGCTCGCCAGTAAGAACCTGCATTAAAAAACTGATCAATGTCACGGTAATTGCCATTACGGACAGTGTCTAGAGCATTCTTACTTCCGCCTACATGAGCGATACTCCCGTCGTATGGAGTTGCCCAGTCGAGGTAGTATGGGCGTAAGCTTCTGACTGGACCAATAAGCTGGGGTTTATGCTGTTGGTACACAGCTAAGAATCTGGTAATGCCGCCTTCCGCGACTGCTTCGTATACGACTTCAGCTTCCTTCAGACCAGACTGCGGCCTAGCATCAGGGCTGTTTTCCATCATGATTGCTGTTACAGGTTGAGTAATGGCAGCTTGGTCGGCAACCTGTTCGCCCGTTAGTAGAGAATAATATACTGGCTTAGGTACTTGCTTTGATACCACAGTCTTTTTGGTTGGTTTTACAGTAGTTTTTGGTTGCAATGCTATCACACCAAAAGTTACTAAGAAGCCAATGATAATCAGGCTGATTCCAGCTATCATCCAAGCTTTTTTGGGGTGTTTACGAATCCACATCCTAAGACGCACAAACTTACCTGGCATTTTAAGTGATTCAGGTTCCATTGCAATTAGTATATCACGATGCTTATGCTTGATTTACGGAGTAAATATTGACTTATGTGATATTAGTATGGTGTAATATGTTTAGTCATACCATATCCGCAGTGGATAGTGGTACCGAGCACTTCAATAAGGAGAACGATGAGTATCAGGGCAGCTCTGCTGGACGTAATGCGGCTGCCGTTCCAACGGAGCTACGTTCCTAAGATCGGTGATGGTGAATTTATCGATCTACAAGATCAGCTGAAGCTATATCGGTTGCTGATCGAGAACATGGCCGAGAGCTTCGCCTTCGCCATGCTACAACCAAGTATCGATCGTCCTAACCTTCCCCACTTTGACGAGTGGGACAGCCCCTATGTGTTCACCTGGTTTGTCTACGGATGGGGGCCAGAAGGTCATCGCTACATCGCCGACGCCGTACGTAAGCTGCGTGCGCTGCTGCGTACGGGCAATGGTCAGGATTCATCGACACTGGCTCTTCGCCATCGTCGTCTGTGGGACTTCGTGGACTGTGTCGAATCGCAGGATGCGGACGGCAATTTTCCTTGGGGTGATTTTCCACATGGGGGCGCGGTTTGCATGGAGTACGGGTCACTGAAACTGGCTGGTGCAGTTGGTGGCCCGATGGAGTTCGAGAACGACATGATCGCTCGGTTCATCCTGGGCGGCCTAGCCAAGGAGATTCTCACCGTCGAGGGTCTGCTGATTCACTAGGATGATGCCTAAGTTCTCCAGCTTTGACTCCCCCTTCCAAGGTGTTCTCCAGCTTTTTGAAAGCGGAGATACCCCCGCAAGGGGGTATTTTCGTGAAGGACGATTTTAGAAAGCTGCCTCGATGCGACTAAGTGTACGATCCTTACCAAGTAGTGCAAGCGTGTCATTAAGTTGCGGACTGAACGGTGCCCAAGTAGTGACGATACGGATCAAGCTGAATAGAATGCCTGGTTTTTGGCCGGTAATTTCGAGCAGCGAGTTCAAATAGTTTTGAATATTTTCAGCTGACCAGTCTTCAAGTTTTGCGAGTTCTTGATGAACTGTCTGTAGTAAAGTCGACCTCTCGTCAGAACTCATCTTTTTAAGTTGCTTATTGTCATCAATGAGCGACATATCAGGTGTTGGCTCTTCAAAAAAGTAGCTAGTAATTCCTGGTAAATCTTTGAGTGTCTTCAAGCGCTCCTGAGCTAATGCTAATACCTGCATTTTGTAGGCTGCTTGTGCATTTTTGGCGCTCTCAGGCCAGAAGAACTCAACGCGCTTGTAGAGTTCATCAAGCGGGAGCTCCCGAATGAAGTGCCCGTTTACCCAAAGTAAACGCTTTTCGTCAAAACGAGCACCGGAACGCTGAACACGTGATAATGAGAACTTTTCAATCAGTTCTTGCATGGTAAATACTTCTTGTTCGGTGCCGTCGTTCCAGCCCATGGTAGCAATAAAGCTATCAAGTGCTTCCGGCAGGTAGCCGTCGCGAATGTAATCAACCACATCTTTAGCGCCGTCACGTTTGCCTAGTTTTTTGTTTCCCTGATCATTCATGATGTGTGGCATATGAGCGAAGATAGGTAGCTCTAGGCCTAGTGCTTCGTAGAGCGCCAAATAGTTTGGCATGCTGCTAATAAATTCTTGGCCACGAATAATATGAGTGATCTGCATTTCGGCATCATCTACAATATGCGCAAAGTTGTAGGTTGGGTAACCGTCACTTTTAATCAGAATAAAATCGTCAACTACTTCAGGGCTAGTCGTTATATCGCCCCACACTTCGTCGTGGTAGCTGTAGCTTTTTGGGTCGGACTTAAAGCGGAGCGGTTGGCTGCCATCCCAGACTGGGGAGTTTTCTGGGCGATGATCACGGTAACGAAAGGCTCGTTTTTCGGCTTGGGCTTTTTCGCGGAAGGCTTGAATTTCTTCTGAGGTGTAAGGATCGCCATAGGCTTTGCCGGCGTCGATTAATTTTTGTGCCCAGGCTTTGTAGCTGTCTAGCTTATCGGATTGTTTATAAGGCGCAAATGGCCCGCCAATGTCTGGACCCTCGTCGTACTGCAAGCCTAGCGACTTCAGGCTGGCGATAAGGTGCTCCGCGCTCCCCGCTACCTCGCGAGCTTTGTCGGTATCTTCTAGTCGTAGTATAAATTTGCCGTTTGCCTGTTTAGCAACCAAATACGCAAAAAGTGCCGTGCGGATACCCCCTACATGTAAATAACCGGTAGGGCTTGGAGCAAAACGAGTTCGAACAGTCATGTGAAACTCATTATAACAGATTGAGTATCTATATTAGGGACAAGCCCTTCTTACATGCTAGTCGCGATTCGTCGAACTTGCTCATTGCTGAGCGTTGCGTCACCTTCAACTGTATAAAGAATACCGCCATTCACCCAAGCGGCATCTGTGCCATAAGTGTAAATGGTTAATCCGGCATCATTATATGTAGCGTATTTACCACTAGAGTGCGGATTAACATACTTCTCAAGTAATGCCGATGAATCCCAATTGCTCTTAGCTTGGTTTAGTGAAAAACCTACGGGGCTGGAATTCGACGTAAAATTCATGCTGACCTCACCATTCTGATACGCGACTGGTCCGTTAAGATGATAGCCGACTGGTCGATATTCAGGGTACGTTGCATTAATGCCGGCCTGGGCTGCTGCTACTCGAACAGATAAATTGGGTAGGTTTACATACGTGAAATAGCCTGCAAGTAACAGTAGGCCAAGACTTGCCATTGCTACATTGAACGTCTTGCTTCGACGTCGTGACTTTTTAGTGATTGACGTATCTGACTTGGCGTTAGCAAGTGCTTTGCCGAGTTCGGCGTGCTTTATATCGCGAGCAGTTGGTGTTGCAGCTGCATGTTTGATGGCTGCTGCTTTGGCGGCAGCTGGGTGTTGAACCGGCGCGATGTCGGCTACTACGGCATGTGTTGGGGTAGCACTACGAGTATCTTTAGCGAACTTGGTGATAGCTGCACTTCGTTTTACTGTTGGGCGTACGTCCATGCTCTTCGTATTTGTATGAGCAGATTCAGATTGAGAATGTGACGCGGTTTTCTTAACGAATTGTCGATTTAGAGCTGTCGAGCGTTGATGGGGTGTGTGAATGCCCTTAGCGGAAACTGATTGAGTGCGGCGCACGTCCCTGCGTACAGACGTCTGCGTGTTTTGAACCGCTAATCCAGTGTGACTATCGTAGTCGACTCCCCCTATCGAAACTACTTTTGATTGGCTCATGTGTTTTATACGTTCCCTTTTTACCCTGGTGATTTGTATCTATCATACCGCCGCCATAAGCACGTTGCAATACCAGAGTGATTAATTTTAGATGCTCGTTGTATAATACTACATATGTACCGAGCTCCTTCAAAGCGTATTCAGCTAATTAAAAGAGTCGTTATTTATACGGCTATGACCATCGCCGTTGCCATACTTGTTACCTTCTTGGTGTTTATAATGCAAGGGTATCGATTTAATCGTGATACAAGCCAAATTGAGCAAGGAGGATTGGTTCAATTCGCTTCACGGCCTGATACCGCCAATGTAACTATCGGTAGTGCAAACCTGGGTGATCAAACTCCCTCAAAGATCACAGTTAACCCAGGAACCTACAGAGTTTCTATGACGAAGCCTGGTTACTTTCAGTGGAATAAAAACGTTGATGTTCAGTCTGGCCAAGTATTATGGCTGAACTACGCTCAGCTAGTGCCTAAGAAAATTACTACTAAACAGCTCACCAAATTAGCAGCAGTTTCGGATGTCACCTCTTCGCCTAATGGTGATCGGTTTGCCGTGATTGCAGATGCGTCGAAGCCCGACATTACTTTTATTGATGTAACTGGTACCACTCCGAAACAGACAACACTTACGCTGCCTTCAAATGTGGTGCCTGCTGACAAGACACCAACGTTTAGTTTGGACGCATGGGCAAGTGACTCCGACCATCTTCTTGTTACTATGGCCTATGATGGTGTGGTTGAGCATTTATTTGTTGATCGAAATGATGCAAAGAAAACGGTAAATATTTCAACAACATTCGAAAAGGACATTGCCGAAGCGCTATTTGATCCTCGATCGCCTAATCGCTTGATTGTTCGTAGTTCAAATGGTGACATACGGCTTATCGACGTAGCGGATAGTTCGCTTTCGGCAGTTATTGCTACATCGGTTACTTCAATGTCAATGTATGGCAATGATGCGATTGTGGTTGTGCGCAACCTAGCAGACGGGCAGTCTGTGGGATATGTGTCGTTTGGTAGCCAGAAGGTGCGTGAATTAAAGCGTGTTAGCTCAACCGATCAGGTAAGAGCTTCGGTAGCAAGTTACTTTTCTGAACCGTATCTTGCGGTCACGAGCGGTAATCGCTTGGAGGTCTATAAACTGCGCTCACTGCCTTCAAGTGAATCGAACGACTCAATTAGTATGAGTAGCGTGCACACTTTTGTAATGCCTGCGTCGGCTGATTACCTATCTATTCGTTCAAGCGGTAGGTTTGTCTTTGCACAATATGGTAGCGGTACCCTTACCTACGACATTGAACTTAAAAAGCAGTCGCTTATGAGCCTGAAGACGCCTGTTGTATCAGAAGTTCGATGGATCGATAAATATCACTTTTATATAACCAACGGCTCTACTATTGAGGTTCTGGAGTTTGACGGTGCAAACGCGCATACGATCACTTCACTTGCAACTCAATTTGATGTAGTTCAAAGCGATGACGGTAAGTACATCTACTCGATTAATTCAACTAGTGACGGATTCGCTATTCAGCGTAGCCAAATGATTCTTGAATAGTGCTACGAAGCACCAAATATACGCTCAACAAAGGTTGGCGAACTACCAGGTATCTGCTGGCTTTGTTTAGAGCTAGTGTTACTTGTACTAGGTGCTGCACTTGCGGTGTTTGGATTTGGTGAGACTTGCTCTGCTGTAACAAGCAATCGATTTTGTGATGTACCAAGTGGTGTACAGGTAATCAATGTGGCAACTGGTTTTGTGGTGGGATATACAAGCGCGCTTACTTCGGTTGGTCGTACGACCTGAGTCTTAGTAATGCTGTAGGTATAGCGTATTCCGTTATAGTGAAGATAGAAGATGTCGCCTGGTTTAAGGCGTTCCAAAAGTGCGAACACGAACTTGTATTGACCAGCATCTATAAAGTCGTTGCTTGAGTGGCCAGATAGAACAGTGTTACCAATCTGTCCCGGTTTACTATTAGCGCCTGGAATCCCAAAGTACGCGACACCGTTTTCCATTGCTTTCATTTGCGAGTCATAATTCGGCTGGGTATTGTAGTCTACGGGTACATTGACGTTGATTTTGGGAATAATTAAGAGTGGCTTCTGATCAACTTGTAAAGAGGCATTAGGGTCGACGACTATATCTTGTTGATCAATCTCGCCTGGGGTTACGTACGCTTGTACATTGGCTATGATGACTCGGTTGTACTGCAAAAAGCTGAATACTACTAATACGATGAGCGCAGCGGCGAGTGGAACGAAGTGGCGACTGCCCCGCACGGCTTTTGCTGCAGTCTTAACACGTCCAAGTAGTTGAGATCGAAGATCTTGAATCGCTTCAGCCTTGGTTAACTCATCGCTAAATGTAGTACTGTCAGTGGTTTTGGTTGGTTCATTTGGCTGAAGCTTGGCTGCCTGCTCTGTATATGCCTGGTGGACTTGCTGGACGGCTCCAACGTAATAGTGTTCGTAGTACTTTTGATAGTAATCTTGCCATGCGGTATGGTATTGACGCCACTGTTGGTTGTGGGCTTCATGTGCGGCATCGTGGGTACGACGGTATGTATCTGGAAGCTGTTCGTTAATTTCGGTGGGCTGAGTAGTATGTTGATCTGAATAGATGGAATTAATTTGAGTACGAGCTACGTTAGCAACTGCCGATTGGGCGGCTGATGTGTCCCGTTGAGGTGGTTGAATATTACCTCTTGGGTCACCGTTAACGATTTGTCGGTCTTCTGGACGCATTATCTATAGATTCCCACTTAGTATTATTGTACAATATCAGATGTAATTTGAGTATGCCGCGATGGTGGAATTGGTAGACACGTTAGACTCAAAATCTGATGTCCGTTTGGACGTGCCGGTTCAAGTCCGGCTCGCGGTACCAAGTGAGTAAATAATGACACAGTATCAACTTATGGTGATGCTGTGTTTTTATATGGTAAATTAGTACTATCAACTAACCCAAGGGGGGTAGAAAAATGGATAATAATAATCAGCCGCTACCTCAGTCGCAGCCAGAAGTTAATCAGGCTTCCGTTGGGACTAGTAATATAGCCCAAAGTGTTAATACTTCACCGTCTATGCCGTCTAGTAGTGCTGATCCAGGTAAGACTCTCGGTATAATTGGCCTAGTTTTAGCCTTCGTTAGTAGTCTTCTTGGTATGATTATTAGTATCATTGCTTTATCCAAGTCAAAAAAGGCTGGGTATAAAAATACCCCAGCTCTGCTAGGAATCATTGTTGGATCAGTACTATTTTTGCTGAGTGCCGTATTTTTAGTTTGGTTTGTTAGCCATGCTATTAGTACATCTAGCGCGTGCAGCCAATATACAGCTAGTAAGACCGCGTATAAGAATTGTATTGAACAGCGCGTTGTTGATGATGCTCCTGCTGCTTCCACTTCTGGTAGCACTTTGACTTATACAAATCAGAATGTAACCTTCAACTATCCATCTAATTGGACAATCACTCCAGCTGGAAGTAGCGTCACTCATGTTGACAGTAATGGTGTTTCGGCTAGTGTCTGGCAAGATATCAGATATAACTCATCAGTATTTGCACAGTACGAGGCCTATGACTACGGCGAAAAAGATAGCTACACTATGGAAGCTATTCGTGGCCAGATGCAGCCACTTGCTCCTAAATACACCGCGTCGGTGGCCAAGGGGGTTAACGCAACAACTGGTTCTGGCTGTGCCGATGAATCTGATGATTTTAGCTTTATATCAAAACCAGAGTACATTGAGAAAGATGGTCTGGCTGGATTAACCTATACTTTCGAATGTACTGGCTATTCTGGGAAAGTAAAAGGCGTCTACTATACTACGTACGACCAAGCTGGTAACCGCCACACCTTGGCTGGTACCGTGCGATATGGCGATAGTGCAAAATACTTCGGACAACTTGAGGCTATGGTAAAGAGCTTCAAGGCTGTATAAGCCTAGGCTTGCCGCTGACTAGGTTGTTGTAAGAGACTGATCAGCAAAGCATTTAACGAACCATGACTAGTCGTGCATAATAGCGTTAAAGACGCTACTCGATATACTATCTAGTGTTGATTTTGCTGACTGACTCAGACGTTTGCCCCTTCGCTCTGTGACGAGTCGTCGAGTTGTTGCGAATGGCCTATCGTCGTTTGGCCACCTTACAGATTTTTGTAAATTGCCCATTTGGCGAGCATTAATTTCAACAATAGATCTTGATATATGTGAATGACCAATGCTTGAAGAAGCAACTTGATAAGGCAAACGATGACCTGAAGGCCGATTTTGCCGATTATCATAATAAAAACCATCTATATGCATTGATAGATCAGGGTTAACGGCGTCATCAAACGCAAGAGACGGGAGTGCGTATTGTTTTGCTGTATTGTGTCGCGTGCCTAGTAAAAGGGGGGTTGCCTCGTTGATAAAGCCGCTTAATCCCCATATTCTTGAAGTTAATTTTTTACTTCGTTCACTGGGTGGAGTAGTTGACACCTCACTCAGTTGCTCAAGAGCATCTTCTGTAAGTTTAGCCGTTGCATCTGCAGCTTCCGCAAGCTTGATATTTTCTGCAACATTCTTTGCTTGATGATCAGTTAATCCATCAAGATTTACGATATCTGACCAGATAATTGGAAGCATCCATGCTTTTAGAAGTCGTGCTCGCAAGCTTGTTAATTGATCAATGCCGTCATTGGCTCGTGCTGCGTGGTCAAGGCGGTGTGCTACATCTTCAAGTGATTGAGTATCGGGTTCAATACCATTATTGGCTGCTATCACAAGCTTTTCAAGCGCAAGATTCGCAAGCAAATACTTAGCTTTGGCAGGATGTCCATGTGTAAAATTCCAGTCAATTGTATCTCTATAAAGGCCCAGGCGAATGTCTGGATGATCGACGGCTAACATAAGTAAACTATATCATTTTATTACTAAAGTGCAATATGGTGACTTTATAGAATAACGGATGCCGTTATGGCTGGCAATGTCTTCGTTGGATTCCACAGCCAGTAGCTTGCCGCCCTGGTTGCTACACTTCCTCGCCAAATGGCCATGGGCTCTTCCCAAGCCTGTGTAATAACTTCCCCACTCTCGGCAATAATAAGAGTGTCTTTATGAAGCGTCATAATGGTAACAGGATACGTGATGGTGAATTTATGGAGTGCTTCTACGAGTTGCAGTAGCTGCATGCTAAACGTTAGAATTTTTGGATAATACACACCACTAAAGACTTTTTGTAGTTGAGCAAAGCTAGCAACGATGAGTGTATTGTTTCGTTCAGCAAGCAAACGAGGATTATTCTTTACAAGGTCGATTGCGTCGCGGGTAATCGTAAGCTGGCCTTTATAGTTCGCAATGAATTCTTCATATAGCAACGCCGTTTCGGCATTACGGCCTGCATCACCCACTAGCAATACACCGTTTGCCCATGCACTGCTTGCTGTTAGATCTGATAGTGCTTCCTTTGACATGCTGCCACTGGGTGTACAAGCGGTGAATAAAACGTCAAGTAGTGAGTTTGGTACGGATTTCTTTAGGCAATCAGGCAGCAAAACTTTTACTTCGCCTACACCGGTAGCTAGTGCTATTTGGTAACTCTCGGCAGCAGCGGCAAAGCCCAGCTTATTTCCGCCTACTATTAGTAACTTACCGGCTTGATCACGGCGTTCCGGCTTTGACCACTCTATGTCTGGAAATAGCGGCTTAGAATCGGTCTGTCGTTTCCAGTACTGTGTTTCCATCGTCTCCCTTTGCAAGACTATAGGCAATGTTTTTGCGTTCGATCACGATTTTCCAGCCTTCTTGCAGTGCTTCATCTAGTAATTCCTGAGAAGGGTTAAAGGCAATCGCCTGATCGACAAGCTTTAACATGCCAATATCTCCACGACTATCACCGATCGCAAAACTGCCGGTAAGCGACATATCGTGCTCTTTAACATAGTCTTTAATCAAGGCAGCTTTATCGTGTACGGTGTTTCGCACTATCTTACCAGTAAAATAGCCTTCTTTCTGTTCGTATACCCAACCCATGCAGTCATCGAATCCATATTTACGGACAAATGGTTCGGCAATTTCTTGTGGTGAGCCGCTGACTGCTAGCAAAAAGTAACCTTGTTGTTTGAGCACAAGAGCAAGGTTGCGTGTATATGCGTACGTTTTGTGGCTTAGGCGCTGCATGACATCGCTTACAACCTTGTTAAAATCTGCGCTGCTAAGCTGAGGCAAATGTTCGTTTAGTGCAGCAATTGCGATTTCTTCAAAATCACTAAAGCTTTTTTCTCTTGCTTCCCATGCCCTGAATGATTCATCAATCTGCTTGGCGGCCTCGACTGAAAAAAAATTATTTTCGCGTAATTTCAGTACTATAGCGTAATATAATTGCCAACGAAACAATGTTCCATCAATGTCGAAAATGGCAAGACGCTGTTTCATTACTGTGGACTTGCACCGCTCGCTATTAGTATAAAGGCCATCAACACAATAAACCCGAATATAATGACGAATAGTGCAATGGGTAGAAATAGCGTAAGCCAACTGAGCCAATGTGCGCTGGGTTTGGCTTGATTTGCATCAGTAACGTCACGTAGTTGACGGTATAGTAGAGCGTCTGCACCTGGTTGAAGTATCGTATCTATCTGACCGAATGTTATGAGATTCCAGATACCTTTGGCGGCATAGGTTGTAAGCCAAGCGCCTTTAGTGAGCTCAAGGCTTCGTTTGATAGCTGCATTACCCTTTTTACCCTCTGCAAAAAAGATAGTTCCTGCTAATGAATATCGTATAGCCATAATAAAACCAGGAATAATGAATAGTAGCGACCATAGTAAGATTTTCGTGAATGCAATAATGTTTAACCAAAGGTATCCTGCAAGATGCCTACCTGATTCAACCAACGCCTCTTTAAGGGCTACCTGCTTGTCAGCCGCCAGTTGTGCGCTGGTATAGCGAAAGGCACCAAAAATCCATATATTTAACACAATCACTCCAAATATGATGGTGCCAATTATGATAGCAACAACTGCCATTGTGGCGGCATTGATTGGCGCTTGACTTGCCGAATCGCCATAAATTGGAGCTTGCCAGGGCATACTTGTAGCCGGAAGCCGACTCGCTGACTGTCCTGTGTAGGATGAAAATTCAGGGCTGGTAACAATGTCGATAATATTGGAGGCTAGATTAGCTAAGAATCCCATCACGCAAAGTATGATTGCAAAGATTGCTACTGATTGAGCATGTGAAAAAAGTAATTTTATGCCATTAAGCCCAATGGTGAACGGATTATTTTCGTACGGATGTTTTGCATGCTTTGCCATATAGTTAGCTCTCTTTCTATTTGTATGATAGCAAAGATTTGGCTTGTTCAAGCAGTTTCAGTGCCTCTTGGGGAGTTTGAGCAGATAATTTGTTGCCTAGTACCATTTCAATCAATTGCGAAGCAGTTTGTTCTAGATTATCCGGCGTATTAACGAGCCAGCTGTGATTGGTCGTTTGGTTAAGCGACCATTCAATCGATGAAATGGCTTCTTTGAGCCGTTTCGTGCGCTCGTCGGACGCGGTAGGATATCGTTCAAGTAGCCATGTGGTCCAGGCTTCCGGATCGGTAGTTACACTAATTGCGATAGTTTGCTTAAATGGTAACGCTTTATACATCGTGACCGTGCTCGATAGTGTATCGAGTAAGTTATATTTAGCAGTATAACTGCCAGATGTTGTGCCATAAATATTACCGGTTGTGGGGTGCTTGGCAAAAGTAACTGTACCTCCCTGCTCGTGCAGACGCTGGGCTTCAGATTCGGTTATGTGTGTATATGAACTTGTCTCGTTCTTTCGTGGAGGGCGCGTAGTGAACGAGTGTACGTAGCCAAAGCTAGAGTCAAGGCCGGTGACAGCACGCATCAGGCTTGATTTACCGACGGCGGCTGGGCCAATCACCATTACAAGCGTCTTATCTTGAAGAAGTTCCATACCTATAGCATATCAATAAAAGATTCACCCCGCCTGCTCGACGGGGTGAATCCCTGGAGCTTGTGCGGGGTGTTACCAGCCAGATCTGGGCTGAACCTCGATGTTGCACCTGAAGGCCGGTGCCGGCGTGACGACGACCGGAAAGCCGCTAGGCCCAGGGTTGACGACGCAGCCGTTGGGAATGAGCCAGTTGTCAGGGATGACGACACCGGGTCGCACGATGACGTCCTGCTTGATGACGACACTAGTGCCGATCCGAACGTCATCGCCGATCGACTGAGCCATGATGACGCAGTTATCGCCGATGACGACACGGTTGCCGATCGTGATAGATCTGTTCATGAGGAGGGTGACCTTGACGTTGTCGCCAAGCTGACACTTCTCGCCGAATCGCGCATCTCTGCTGATCATGCAGTCTTTCCCGATGACGAGACTCTCCGGTACCTTCATCGGCTGACAGCGGTCGTCCTCGATCTCCTTGTAGCTGCGGGCGCCCCTAGGGGCGGCTGCTTCGGTCATTGTGACCACTCTCCTTGCTTCTCATAGAGCGATAGGTGGAGCTAGACAAACAATACACTAAAATATAAAATATGTCAACTAATTTCAATACTTACCGGACAGTGGTCAGACCCCATGACATCGGGGTGAATTTGTGGATTTTTTACATGACCAACTAAGTCTTTTGATGCTAACCAGTAATCGATTCGCCAGCCGATGTTACGCGCGCGCGCATTAGCCCAATGTGTCCACCAAGTGTATGCTTCTGTCTTGTCTGGATGTGCATTTCGAAATGTATCGGTAAAACCTGCAGTTAAAAAATCACCAAAGCGTTCACGTTCTTCGTTGGTAAAGCCGTGCTTGCCCACATTGGTTTTGGGGTTCGACAGGTCTATCTCTTGATGAGCAACGTTCAAGTCGCCGCAAAATAATACAGGTTTCGATTGCTCAAGCTGCTGTACATACGCAAGAAATGCCTTATCCCAGCGGTCGTACCGCAGATTTAAGCGACTTAGGTCGCGTTTTGAGTTAGGCGTGTACACTGTGACTACCCAAAAGTTATCGAACTCAGCGGCGGTTACACGCCCTTCATCATTAGGATTACCATAAGCGTCACCAGTAACGTTGAATTTCTCAATGATATCCTGCGGAAAACCATCTTGGTAGCTGAGCGGTTTTTGTTTAGAAAATATGGCCGTGCCACTATATCCTTTTTTTACGGCCGAAAAAAAATGCTCGTGGTATTGGGGAAAATCAATCTCAAACTGATCGCGAGCAGCCTTGGTTTCTTGCAAACACAACACATCAGGATCATGTTCATTAATGAATTTTTGCAGCGCTCCTTTTGTAAGGACTGCCCTAATCCCGTTCACATTCCAAGAGTATAATTTCATACGCTTAAGTATAGACTATGGTAATTTTTCACTAAAGTTGTATAGTATTAAATGTCCGTGACCTCAAGTGGAAGATATTGGGCATGTCGAATACTCAGATGTCGGCTCAGGAATGGGTCGATAGCACATATCGCAAGCACCATGCAGACGGCAGGAAGCGCTCGTATCGTTCGTACGGCGTCGGTAACGGCAACGTGCGTGGTCGGTTCAGTGAATCGATGATCATCAGCGGTATTACCGTCGCGGCGGGTGTTGAGTTTTGCATCTACGGCACCATGGGTGGGAGTGGCACTGCTGCGACCATCTTCGATTCGGAGAATGGCGACATCACCATCTTCAAGAATGGCCGGATCAACAGAGCTCGGCCTCACGGCGGCGGTAACCCTGCAGGGCCACTTCGCATGAGCGTTCCGTTTGGAATCGGGTGATGTCACGGGACACCTGCGCACTTTCGAGTGCGCAGGGTACCCCATGAGTCTAACCATCGCCTCTTGAGTAGGGGCGTTTTTTTATCTACTGCGATTTTAAAATCCGCTGAGTGTCCCGATCTTGATCACGTCTTTTTATGGTTTCGCGTTTGTCATAGCCCTTTTTACCCTTACCTACCGCGATAACAAGCTTAATAAAACGACCGCTAGTAAGTAGCTTGGTAGGCACGATCGTCATGCCCTGTTGTTTACTTGCAGCGAACGCATCGATTTGCTTGCGACTGGCAAGTAATTTGCGCGGGTTGGTGTCTACTGTCCGAGCATTAGCTTGACCTTTTTCGTTTAATTTGAGACTAAAGCTGGCGTTATTTAGCCACAATTCATTGTCTTTGATGGTTACGAAGGCGCCTTTTAGCTGTACGTGATTATCACGTGCGGCACGTACTTCTTGGCCGGTTAGGGCTAAGCCGGCAACAATCTCATCGCCTAAGTCATAATCAAATCTAGCCCGTCGATTAATAACGGCACCTGAAGGCTGTTTATGATTCGGTTTTTTAGCCATATGTGCTTATTGTAACAGATGACGATGATTGACTTTACAGCATTAATTATTGTATAGTATTTATTAGATAATGCCCTGCAAGACTAGTCTTGGGGCGTCATCGCCCTTTGTCAGAGAAAGATGGTGATTCAAACCATGATGGTTCAGTTGGTGCGCAAGGGTTTCTTTGCGCTGTGGGACGGCCTGTGGGCTCTTGATGAGCACTGCCTCCGTTACCAGCGGCAGTGGTTCATGACCATAGCTTCGATCGGAGGCGTGGTCGTGTTCTTTCTGCTGGGTCTGGTTCTTGTCGCTACAGGTGACGATTGGTGGATGCTGATCATCCCCTGCGCGTGGCTGTTCTCTCCTGGAGTCATGGCCTTGCTACGCCTGTGCTACGAGAAGCCGTTCGGATCGAGCTGGGACTTCATGAATCCGAACGTGATGTCTTGGAGCTTCGTGCTGGGCGACTTCCTGTGCTTGCCGTTCGCGGCATACTTTGCGGGATTCGGCTTGAAAGAGTCACTCCCCAAGGTCGCCGGCTCTCCGATCTTCATAGCAATCTGCCTGATGGTCGGCTACGCGGTGGCCGCGATTTTCGTCATGCTCGACGGTAGGCGCTACATCAAGGCCGATGTACCGAGTGCTCGGTTTAGCCCCAGTAAGGTGTGGCACGATTGGGCTGTAGTGCCTGGCTGGACTTCGCTACTGGTCTGGTTGATCTATCCGCAGCTGGGCAGCGTGAGTCCTTGGGTGCTGTTCAATCTGACACTTTTCGGCATCTTCGTCGTGCTGGATCTGTTGATGCCCGTCGATCCGCGCAAACAGCACCCCGAGTGGAACCCGGCTAAATTCCGGACGGTCAGGCGTAGTGCGCCCGTGCAATTCCCCTGCTCCGGCTAACGGGAGCACTCTCTGATAATAGTCGCCCTAGTACCCGCAGAAACTTGTGGGGAACGGGCGGCTTTGTCATTTTATCGGCATCTGGTATAGTCGTTTGAAATGGCTGAATTACCAAGATTGATTACTTTTGATGGTGAGGCGCGTAGTGGCAAAGGCACGATTGTGCAGGCTATTAAAGATATGCTTCGTGATGAACTTGGTTATAAAACAATGTTGATTGATGCCGGACAAGTGTTTAGGTGTTTGGTAGTAGCGGCAGCGGATGCTGGGATTAATCTTGAAGATCCAGCGGCAATCGATGCATTTTTATCGGATGAGCAGTCGGCGCATAAGTGCGTCGAATTTGTTAAACAGGTCTACCGTATGGATAAAGACCAGCGTGATGCGTTGCTTTATACCAATGAAGTTGGCGCTAATAGTGCCAAAATAGGTGCTCGTCCACTAAGCCAGTCATTCAAGGATGACTTGCTCCGTAAGTGGTTACATGATGCTGGTGAAGAAGGGTATGAAATTGTTCTGCTGGATGGCCGAGCACTTGAGGAGATCGGTTTATGGTTACAGGGTGAAATGCTGTGTGATTTTGTAATGGGCTTATATTTTGTGTGTGATCCAGCAGTTGGTGCACGTCGAACACTTGGTTTTGCTGGTACTCAATATGCTGATTTGAAACCTGAGGAGCGTGCGCAAGTTGATGAGCTTGTTACACAGATTAACGCCCGTAATGCGGCCGATAGCAAGCGTGCAGTCCAGCCAATTGTGCGTCCGACTGGTGCACCAGTATTCGTATTGCCTGACGTTACTCAGTTTTCGCCTGTCGAAGGGCTTTACATGGCTACGGTGGATACTAGTGGCAATATGACAAAAGAAGAAATGTCACAACCAATAGCGTCTATAATTGCACGGCAGCTTGGCAATTGACAAAATTACAATAATTTGGTATAATTAAAAGAGTACCTTTACGTTTCTGAACCCTGGAAGGGGGTGGCGCTGTGCGCCTGTGGCAATGGGGTATATACGCCCTGCTGTTGTCAGTGTTGTTGGTTCTGGTCGTCAGCCTGTTTGACGCCGGATTCCGCAGCCAGCTGAAGAGCAAGGTCGAGGTATCTCGCTTGGATGGGCTGCCCGATGACACCTTGATCGTCTACCTGCCCGGGTTGGTGGCAGATGGCCAGTGGTCGGTTCGGAACTTGGTCGGCTCATGGCGTCACTACGGTGACGTCTGGCTGGTCAATCCGACCGGCGACCGCTTCCGTCCCGATCAGGTGGTGAACGAGGTGGTGACGCAGCTTGAAGATGACTCGCATCGACGAGTCATCTTCATCGGCTCGTCGCTGGGCGCTCACCTTGCAACGGACGTGATGGCACGGCTAACACCCAGCAAACGCGAGTCAACCCTGTTCGGGTTGATCGCGGTGTGCGCGCCTGGTGGTGGAATCGATGACATTGAGCAGCCCCTGCAGGCACTGTCGGGGATCGCGAAGATGTTTCGGTTTGGGCCGCTGGCCAACCTCACCTGGGGCAAGCTGTTCACTCGGTCGATCACCGGCAAGCAGCCTCGCACGTTCGCTATGACGTACTACATCGATCAGGTGAACTACGTCAGAACTCACGGAGCACCTAGCCAGGCTGCACTCGACGGCGTTGAAGTCGTCTACCTGCAGGCCGAGCGTGACGAGATCGTGGCTTCAACCGCTGCGTACGCGTGGCGCGACGCTGCTGGAGAGTCGTTCGACGTGATCCAGGTCAACTCGAAGCACGTTGCGTACGATGCCGACCCGGTCACCTGGGAGAACGTCATCCGCGCACAGCTCAACTGGTTCAATCGCAACATGCAGTAAAGGTACATCGGCCCTCACTCGTTTATCGGGTGCAGGGTCGTTGTCCTTTTTAGGCTAATTTTTTACATGCTTCAAGTAAGATTTCCGCAGAAGTGTGCCAGCTGAATCTTGCTACTGATTTTTTACCAGCTACAATGTATTTTTTTCGTATAGCAAGAGTATCAAGTAATGTAATAGCGCTAGCAAAACTTTTGGGGCTGTCGGGATCAGCGTAGACAGCTCCGTCGTCACTGGCAATTTCTCTAAAGTAGGGTTTGTCGCTTACGACTGCAGGCACTCCAAGCTGCAAAGCTTCGGCAAGTGGCAATCCAAACCCTTCGGCTTTTGAAGCACTTACCATGATTGCGTCGTTGGCTAATAGCGCGGCATATTCTTCATCGCTTACGCCGTTATGGAAAATAACATGACTTCCCTGTGGAATAAGCACCGATAATTCCTGTTTTCGCTTGGGTGATATTTTGCTACAAATGTGCAGTGTACGACCTGGTAAAAATTCCATCGCTTTTATAAGTGTCTCTGCATTTTTATACGGCAATGGGGTTCCCATAAATACCAAATTTTTTGGGGGTGTAGCCTTTTGTGTCACTGGTGTTTTAAGAAGTGATGTTAAATCACGTGCGGCGTTGCTTGCTACGATGAGTGGGCGCTTGGTTAGCTTGGCAGTTAGTATTTCTTGCTTGGAAGTCTCTGAAACGGTGGCCACTATGTCTGCCCTGTTTAGCACGAGCCGCTGCGGCCAGTACCACAAATGAAATAGCCGCCAGACTGGACGAACAATCCCCTTTGCTCCTGGAGGCGGCAAACGATGTATGTAGTAAATCATGTCATGGAGAGTTAGAATCAACTTGAACTTGCGGCCAAAACTACCCATGGTTTGCATTGGGCTAAAAACCACATCGGGATGATATTTATTAAGAATAAGGCTAGTAAACGGCTCAAGCCACGAGTCAATTTTATGAATCTTGACTGTCTTTGCTCCTTTAGGTAGAAAGACAAGCTGAGCATCATCGCAAATGATGAACGTAATCGGATGAAGTCTGGCTAAGGCATGGCCTAACTCGAATGAATAACGGCTAATGCCATCGTGAAAATCAGTGCGGATATAACGCGCATCGAAAAATAATTTCATACAAGTTCAAGTATAACGGACGCTTGTCTTTATTTCACTCGGCTCGCTGGTGTTATAATGAGAGCATATGAAAATCCTGATAGCGGCCGACCTGCATTGGCCGACCATTAACGGCGTTGCTACCTTTAGTCGTAATCTTGCGCAAGGATTAGCCGAACATGGACATGAAGTGCTCGTAATCGCACCAAGCCAGCGACGTTCGGGACTTGCCGAAGAGGAGTGGGACGGTAAATATCTCATTAAACGAACTATATCGGTACCCTTTCCTTTTTACCAAAACTTTCGCATTTCGGTTTCGCCACGTCGTGAAGTTAAGCGTATTATTGAGGACTTTGAACCGGATGTCGTTCATATTCAGATGCTACTTGGAATTGGTCAAGCTGCCATGCGCTACGCTAAGCGGTACAATATTCCTGTTGTTACAACTAATCATGCGATTCCAGAGAATCTTATGGATAATATTCGCTTACTTGCGCCTATTTCTAAGCCAATTAATTATTTAATTACCGAGTACGGTGCGCGCTTCCACTCAAAGGCAGATTATGTAACTATGCCAACCCAAGCTGCTATAGATATGCTGGTTGGCGGTCGCGATGATTTACCAAGTATTCCAATAGAAGCGGTATCGAACGGCATTAACCTAAGTCGCTTTAAGCCGACCAAGCCAAGTACGGCAATCTACAGCAAATTTAATATTCCAAAAGATCGGCTGGTCGTATCTTATATTGGTAGATTAGACAGTGAAAAGCATGTTTCGGTATTAGTGGATGCGTTTAATTATGTGCAGGCTTCAACCAACAAGCCGCTGCATCTGTTGATCGTTGGGTTTGGCACCGATAGCGATCGTCTTGAGAATCAAGTATATCAATTGAATCTGCACGATAAGGTAACATTTACGGGACGTGTGACGGATGAAGAAATCGTTGAGCTTCATAAGGTTGGTGATGTATTCTGTATGCCAAGTCCGGCGGAGTTACAGTGTATTGCAGCTATGGAAGCGATGGCAAGTGGCAAACCTGTGGTTGCGGTTGATGCCGGCGCTCTGCGTGAATTGTGTCAGGATGGACGAAACGGATTCCTTTGCGTTAAAGATGATGTAGATGGAATCGCTGAGTCTTTATTGGTCATTATCAATGATGATAAATTGCGAGCTAAATTTGCCAAAGAAAGCCTAGCAATCGCAGCTACTCACGATATTGAGTACACGTTGAATCGCTTTGAGGAAATCTATAGCGAACTTGTTGGCTCAAAGGTGCGTCAAGCCCCGCAGCGTCTGCTTTAAGTCGTAACAATCTAGAAATTATTTACCCCTCGGCACCTGTACGGGTGCCGAGGGGTTGGTGTGGTGCCTGGTTGCTGGTTGCTTCCTCCTTCGTCTCGGAAACGAAGATCATCGCGAGCTAGGACACCTGGCGTAAAATCGACTGATTGCATGTCTTCCCCTGGCTCAAGGCCAGCATGCGTTTAGCCAACGAATACGGTAACTCTCGCCGGACGAGAGAGTCATCATATGATACGCCGGATTTTGAGACTTGAAGCGTCTCCATCTCTGTTCGGACGGGTCGAGCCTTCCAAACAAAGAAGTCTACAGATGATTTTAGAGGAATAACCCTAACTTGTAAATAGTTTATTTTATTGTAAAAAATTGCGGATTGCATGAGCGACTGCATGCGGTTTTTCATAGTGAATGATATGGCCAACATCATCAAGCTCAACTAGTGTTGCCTGGGGGAGCTTAGCAGCAACTTCGCGTTGGTGTGCAAGCGGCGCAATTGTATCTTGCTTGCCTACTATCATGAGTGTAGGCATTGAAAGATAATCAACGTAACGATCAAGAGCGGTGGAATTGGCAGATTCAAACGATTCTAGCAAGGATTTGCGATTAGCGAATCGTTTCATGTAGGTCACATGGTTCCAGTGAATAAGTTTTCGAAGGTTTTTATCTTTTGTCTTGGTCATCACCGTACTACCTAGCAAGAATAATTGTTTATTCTTCAAGATAGCGGTTCCAAGTGACTCTGGTAGGTATTTGCCAGCGATTCGGTGGTAAGCATAGCCTGGAAATAACTGGAGCATTGGAGGTTTCTTGGCTACGGAATTAACTAATATTAATTGGTCGAATGAATCAGGCCGTTGCTTTACCATTTCTGCAGCTACCACCGTTCCCATGGAGTGGCCAAGCAGGATGGGCCGTTTGACCCCAAGGCTATCAATGAGCTTGTTAACTACTGTCGCAAAGTTTTCAATGGAATGTGATTTTTGTTTAAAGGCCGGCGTGTCACCAAATCCTGGTAGATCGGGTGTAATCACATAATAGCCCTTTAGGTGCTCAATAATATATTCCAGCCCATGATGGGTACCACGAAAACCATGAATCACAATGAGTGGCGTATCTTTTGATGAGCCATATGTCCAGTAGTGAAGGTTGGTATCATCTAAGGTGACTGTGTACTTTGTAGATTTCATAAAACATCCTTAATTATAGGGCAAAACTTATGCTATATCGAAGTACTTTTGTGTTGTAACTATCAGATAGCTGTAGAAAAGAAACAGCCGCCGAAGCGGAGCCTGAAGGAGCGGTGCTCCACTTCATTGGCTGTTTCGGCGGCGTGGTTTAGACCGGATCGGGGCAAACCCGCTTGATCTGCTCGATCAGTTGCTTGTAGTCGGTGGTCTGTTCGACGAGCTGCTCAGGTGTTCCACTGAAGAGTTCGTGTCCATCCGGAGCAATGATCGTGACAGTGTGCTCCTGTGCGCCACGCAAGAAAGCGTGTTCGATCATCGTTCTATCAAACAACTCCTTGGTGATTTCCAGCTGGGACAGGAAGATTTCCTTACTGCAGAGGATCGCATCTTTCTGGCCGGCTCCCCTTCCAAGCCTGAAGATGAAGTTGATCAGCCACAAGCACGCGAAGCCTCCAAGAACGATCAAAATAATGTGCATGATGCTCCAATCATCCGAGGTGCAACCATAAAATATATTATATCACTTTTTTAAATTCAAAGCAATATTTTCTAATAACTCATGATACAATCAGTCAGTATGATCGCTGATATTTCTGTTGTTGAAAAATCATTTGGCTCCAAGACTTTAATGACCGGAGTAAAGTTTTCGATTGATGCCAAAGAAAAAGTTGGTGTGGTTGGCCGTAATGGTGTAGGTAAAAGTACCTTATTTGGAATCTTAAATGGAAGTGATACAGATTACACCGGTGATGTGATCTATAGGCGTGGAGTGCAAGTAGTTGCGACTGCTCAGGAACATCATGGTCTAGGCGAACAAACCGTGTTGCAGTACATTCTAGCTGGACTACCTGAATATGGTGAGCTAAGCCACATCATAGAAACGTACCCTGCTACGATGGGTGACGACATGAAACTGATTGAGCGCTATAGTGAGGCGCTACAACGGTTTGACGATAAGGGATTTTATCAAATCGAAAGTGACATTGAACGAGAATTGGAGACATTTCAGTTGCCTGACGTTGCTCACAAGCTGATGACTTCCCTGTCTGGTGGCCAAAAGCGCTTAGTGGAGGTTGTTAAGGTCATGCACTCTAAGGCTGATTTGGCACTGATTGATGAACCGACGAACCACATGGACTTTGTGGCAAAGAAACAATTCATTGACTGGATGAATCACGCACCAGAGGCGATGCTTGTAATTACGCATGATCGTGACGTATTGGCACAGGTTGATAGGATTATTGAGCTCAAAGATGGCAGCTCGCAGAGCTTCAAGGGCAATTATGATGATTATTTGAAGCAAAATGCCCATTCTACGGGTACAGCGATGAATGAATTCGAGCTGATTGAGAAACGGATTATTAATTTAAAGCAAAAAGTTATTGACTATCAGCGCCTGAAAGAAAAATCGCGTAATCCCCAAACGATTCAAAAATTTAAACGACTTGAGCAAGAATCGCGTAAGGAACTTGCTGAATTGCAGGCTAAAGAAAAACCTACATTTTGGATTGATCGTGAATCGGCCGAAAATTTGAACTACAAAGTAGCAAATCAATACGAGAAATTTAAAGCGCGCAATATCAAGATGAATATGAAAGATGCCTCGTCTCGTTCAAGCCATGTCTTGGTGAAGGCAGTGAATTTAAGTCTTGGGTATGATAAGCCTTTATTTGAAAGTGTAACGATTGATTTGCGTGAGGGTGAAGCGATTGAGCTGCGTGGGCGGAATGGAGCCGGAAAATCGACCCTTATTAAGAAGTTGCTAGGCGGTAATCACTCAACAACCGATTCTTTGCGCTCGCGTGCCGGTGGCTACGCTCCGGCAGGGGTAGCGAGCGACAAAGAACAGTTGTCGAGCTCTTCGATTACTGTCTTTGATGGTGAATTAATGCTTGATTCTAAGGTTCGAGTTGGTGTGTATGAACAAGAAGTGTCGCCTGATTACTTTGAGCTTACATTAAAGGATGCGATTGAGCGTACCTACCTAGATAGAAACCTGCCAATATCCGAAACTAAGATTCGCGGCCTAATGCACGATTATCTATTCATCGAAAGTGACGGTCATGTTCCCGTTGCAAAATTATCTGGCGGCCAGAAGGCTCGGCTACAAATCATCGCTATGCTTGCCAATGATCCTCAGCTATTAATTTTGGACGAACCTACGAACCACCTAGACTTACCTAGTATTGAAGAACTTGAAGAAGCATTAAAAAAGTACAGTGGTGCTGTATTGTATGTAAGCCACGATGACTACTTTCGCCATGCAATTGCAGGTGAAGTAATTATTATCGGTAATTAGCGACCAAACTGTTGAATTTCGTTCAGTAAGTCTTGTTGAGTCACTGATTTTTTCTCTCCAGTTTGCTTAAAATGCATAAAGTGTTTTTTTCGCACTCTACTCAATACAACTTCAAAATCTGACCCCGTCATGCCGTCGGTTCGTTGTGCAAGCTCGGCAATGTTGATGTCTGGACTGTAGAGCGTAAAGCCTTGTGGGGGTAGATAGAATCCCTCGCTATCAAATTCAGGACTCTTGCTTTGGGTAGCGCGCTGCATAGATTTGAATAATATAATACCAAAGATGTCGTATCGTTCCTGTTCGGTTGGGAGTGGGACACTGATTGGTTCTATGCGACCCGATCGAATAAGCGATGACTCAAGACTATCAAGCTCGGCGTTGGTAGCTGCAGCAATGATGATGTTAGGATGATTGTTAGTAATATCTTCAATCTCTGTGTTAAGAAGTTTCCGAACATCAGTGCGCTCGCCAGCGCCTGCACCACTTCTGTGTGCAAGTGTGTCAAACTCGTCAAAAAATATAACAAGCGGTTCTGTGCCCTTTTTGGCTTTTTCAAATACGCGTTTTATATTCTTCCCCGAAGCCCCTACCCACTTGTCAACTATCTCTGAGGAGTTGATTTCTAGCAGTGTCGCATTGACCTCCCTACTAAATGCATTGATCAGACTAGTTTTTCCCGTACCAGGTGGCCCATGAAGGAGAAAGTGACTCCCCTGAATATCAAACTCAGCGGCCTCGGCTGGTTGATTAATGATTGCGGCTAATTCTGCAAGACGATGTTTGGCGTATGTAGCACCCCCAACGCTATCAAGGCCGACCTCGGTGCTTTGGGAAATTCCTTCGATTTCACTCTTGTGCGGCTGACCAAGAACTGGTGTTGGTATCGCCAGCTCTTTTGAAAGGCTGTGCTGGCTGAGAATATACTGCTTGTAGTGCTTTGGCGGGTCGCCATAAAATTCACGTAAATGATCCAGCGATATGCCAAGTATTGTTACAATGTGGCGAAGATTTTCTATTGACGTTAGCCTCTTGTTCGCGTAGGGTTCGGGGAGTGTTTCATGTGTAGCATTTTTGATGTCAGAAGTGACTTCTAGACTGATGTCAATTGCACATTCGGTGGCGGTTGATGATAGAGCTATTCGAAGTGTATGAGAAGGGTCGAGCGAGATGTAGGTTGCGGTAGTATCGTGTTCTTGACGAGCAGGATCATATTTGTAGCTTTGCAGGATTTCAGTCAATGTTTCAAGGAATTGTCGTGGTCAAGTATTAGGAAATCGTTCAAGAGTTGTTGGCCTGAACGTAATTACTCCGTTAATCTTTGGCGTATCTGGGTCTTCGCTATACCAGGATTCAAGCTTCACTAGTCGTGCTGGATACGGTAGAATATCTTCATCGTTGAGGTCAAGAAAAGTTTGAGTCTGATCGTGAGCAGCAAGTTGCTCTGTAAGGCCTTCGTCGCTCGCTAGCTGTATATTGACATGTCTGCCTACAAAGCCATTTTCTTGGCTTTCGGGCATCGGTGGATACTCTGTCATGAAAAGAGTATGCTGTAGGTATACTCTAAAAATCAAGCGTAAGCAGGAATCAATAAATCAGCAAGATTGCAGGTAATGATTTACGCTGCAGCTGGAATCAGATCATTCTTGTTAAGCGCGTCTTGCAAGGCTGGGCGGTTGAAGCCTAGGATCATCTCGCCGGCGATATCAGTCACTGGAACACCTTGGAAATTGCCATCAAGCTTACTCATTAGCTCTTTGTTAGCTGCCTCATCTTCCTCTATGTTTTTAGCTACGTACTTAACGCCAAGCTTATCAAGCCATTGTTTTTCGGTTGCACAGAAGGCGCACCAAGTGGTGCTATAGATGGTGACTGTAGGTGTTGAATCGCTCATTTGTGTGTAATCCCCTGTTTAGTTCGTTACTATACATTATACACTAAATTGTTACTAACAAGTAGATTTTTAAACAGCAGAGCTTAAATGCCAGCCTTTGCAGTAGGGGCACTTGTAGACTTTAAGTGTAACTTCGGTTGCCTGTTCGGCGGTTTCTAAGGCCTTTGCTTCGCTGTTAAAACGTTTTTTACGCTTGCAAGGAATATCAACAACAAGGCGTGAGTGCTGTTTAGTTTGGTTACGACGCGGCATAGACTTAGTATAAATTATACTTCGTTGGTACGAATGGCTTAAATCAACAAAGAGTATTTCGTTGCAACAGAAAAGATGATAAAATAACCTTGTACATGGGTAAATCACAAGATACGCGTGATGCGCCTTCACCGCCGGATCGCTCGACGGTCATTTTATTGCTCGGCACCATTGCCGACACGACGTGGAGGATGTTTGTACCGACGCTAGGTCTAGCAGCGCTGGGCTTGTGGGCGGACGAAAGTTGGACAACTGGTCCACTGTGGTCGCTCATCGGTGTGTTTACAGGCATAGGCATCGCAAGCCTTTTGGTACGACAACAATTTAAAACGATTAAGAGATTATGATTACAACTGTTGCTTCAACTGAAATTCCTGTCCATCTTGCCTCACAGAAGCTATTTTCGATTGGTGACTTTGGGGTTACTAACTCACTCTTAACGGGTGCCATTAGTCTGTTACTTCTGCTAGCGGTGTTTGGTTATGTGGTGAGCATGGTAAAACATGGCCGTTATAATCGCTTTGTTGGGTTGGTGCAGTGGGCGTTTGAAGGTATGCTTTCGCAGATTGATAGCGTAATTCCAGACAAGAAGCTGGCGCGTAAGGTTGCACCACTTGCACTTACTATTTTCTTTTACATGCTGTTTAGCTACTGGATGAGTGTATTGCCTGGCCTGGAATCGATTACTATTAACGGTGCTTCGGCTCTTCGTTCTATAGCAGCTGACCTTAACTTCACATTCGCAGTAGCAATTATTGTTATGGTGATGGTGCAGTTTTATGCCTTTAGGGCTCATGGGGCGATTGGCAATGCTAAACGATACCTACGAAATCCATTTAAAGATTTTGTTGGTGCATTCGAGGGAATCCTAGAGCTAATTGGTGAATTTTCACGATATGCCGCACTTTCGCTGCGTATGTTCGGTAACTGTTTTGCTGGCGAGATCCTACTACTTATTATTGCTGTACTGACCAGCTATCTATCGGTTGCCTTATTGCCAGCCTTTATGGCATTTGAGCTATTTATTGGCTTTATTCAGGCCTACGTATTCTTTATCCTGACCGTTATCTTTACTGGCTTAGCTGTAGAGAGTCACGGTAGCCACGACGACCATTCACCTGCTGCTCACCCCAAAAAGGCCACTCAGCACGAATAACAGATGGTATATAATTTAAGTAAGTAAACAAGGAGTAATAATAAATGGAACAACTAGCATTCGGTCTTGCCTACGCCCTACCAGCACTTGGTGCAGCAATCGGAATCGGCTTTATTGGTAATGGTGCACTTAGTGCTTTTGGCCGTAACCCAGAAAAACTATCAGACATTCGTACGTTGATGATTACCGCCATTGTGTTCGCCGACTCACTGGCTATCATTGGTATCGTTGTAGCTATTATTGCGAAGTTCATCTAATCCGTAGGCTTGTTTAGGAACATATGTTACAAAACTTAACCTACTTAGCTGAAACGGCACACGCAGAGGCTTCGAGTGATCTGTTTTCATCACTTGGAATTAACTGGCAGATGCTGTTGTTTCAGGGTATAGCCTTTATTGTGCTAGTAGTTTTACTAGGTAAGTTCGTCTTCCCTACTCTTATGAAGGCCGTCGATGAACGTCAGGCTAAAATCGAAGAAGCTGGTAAGGCTGCTGCGAAGGCTGAAAAAAAAGCCGAAGAAGCCGAGGCTAAGATTGAGGATGTGCTAAAGAAGGCTCGCACTGAGGCAGCAGATATAGTAACGACTGCCAAGAACGAAGCTACACAGATGATTGAGAAAGCCGAGTCGCAGGCGAAAACTCGATCAGACAGAATCGTTGCAGAAGCACACGAAGAAGTTCAAAAAGATGTGCTTGCAGCTCGTAAGACACTCGAAAAAGATACTATTAGCCTAGTTAAGAAAGCTGCTGGTTTGGCAGTTGCCAGTGTGGCCGATGACAAGCTTGATGCGGCTGTAATTAAGAAATCAGTTGAAGGGGCTCAGCGCTAATATGAGCACGCTTTCACGACGGAAACTTGCTGGCAATATCGCTGCTCGCTTGGCGAGCGGCGAAAGTCAAAGAGCAGTCTTAAAAGAACTGGCGGGATTTTTGATTGATACCGGTCGTAAAAAAGAAGCCAGCTTGATCGTAC
>JALRBJ010000009.1:0-13437 GCA_023257815.1 Candidatus Saccharimonadia bacterium
TAAACGCTGGTGGCAGCAAAAAAGACTAACTTAACATTTGATGACAAAGGGGTGTGGCTAAGCATTACAGCCACGCCTCGTTGTTTTCATCAAGAGAAAACATATGACAACTAGGGCAATCATCAGAACATCGTCGATCATATTCACACTAATCGCAACATATGCAGTTATTTTTGCTATCGAAGCGGCGAAATATCTATAGGAGGTTGTTATGAAGACTGAGATTGAAGTAAAGTTCCTGAACATTAATATTGATGCAATGCGTCAGAAGCTACGTGATGCCGGAGCAGAAATAGAGCAGCCAATGCGCCGTGTACTGATTGAAGAACCACACCATAAGGCGGAGCGTTCATTTATTCGTATTCGCGATGAGGGCGACAAGGTAACTATTACGTACAAGCGGCGCGAAGGTGAAGATAGTCTTACGAGCGCAAAGGAAATTGAAACAACTGTTGGTGATTTTGATACTATGGTTGAGCTTTTTACGACTGCAGGATGGAGCTATACGACCTATCAAGAGTCGAAACGAGAGACATGGCGATATAAGGATGTTGAAGTAGTTATTGATGAATGGCCATGGGTTGACCCATATATTGAGATTGAAGGAGATTCCGAAGAAGCTGTAAAGAACGCTGCCAAGCAGCTTGGTTTTGACTGGAGTGAGGCTGTGTTTGGGTCTGTTGATGTCATATATAATCGAGATTATCCGAACATGACAGTGCGTGGCATCATTGATATTAAAGAAGGTCATTTTGGTGATCCTGTGCCAAAGGAATTTCTAGGTAAGCAACATGGTTCGTAAGGCACAGCGAGTATTGGTGCTACTTGGGCCGGCTTTTGTGGCGGCTGTTGCATACGTTGATCCAGGTAACTTTGCAGCGAACTTTTCTGCTGGTGCTAAATATGGCTTTTTGTTGCTATGGGTGCTCGTAGCAGCTAATTTAATGGCAATGCTGGTGCAATATCTTTCAGCAAAGGTTGGAATCGTAACCGGTAAAAGTTTACCAGAAGTAGTTGCCGAGAAACTAGGCCGAAAGTCTCGTCTGGCATATTGGGCACAAGCTGAACTTGTGGCAATTTCTTGCGACATTGCCGAAATAGTTGGTGGTGCAATTGCGCTTAATTTGTTATTTGGACTACCGCTTGTGGTTGGTGGGCTTATTACCGGCTTTGTTTCGTTGCTACTACTTGTGATCTATCGTCGCGGTGCTACGAAGTATTTCGAACGAGTTGTCATGGCGTTGCTACTTATCATTCCAATCGGGTTTGTTGTTGGGTTGATTATGAAGCCTGCTGATCCAATCGCACTTGCTGGTGGTTTGATCCCGCGTTTTGATGGTACTGAGACGATTCTACTTGCAACGGCTATGCTTGGTGCGACTATCATGCCGCATGTAGTATATCTGCACTCTGCTTTAGCGCGTGATCGTCACGGTAAGGTGCAAAAGAAACTTATTTCTGAATACTTAAAGGCAACTCGTTTTGACGTTGGAATTGCCATGATACTTGCTGGTAGCGTGAACATCGCCATGCTTGTGCTTGCAGCAACTGCTCTACGTAACTTGCCAGGTACCGATACGCTTGAAGGAATTCACGTGGCACTTGGCACAGCGATTTCACCCGTAGTAGCATTCCTATTTGCCTTGTCGTTGCTAATTTCTGGCTTTGTTTCTACATCGGTTGGCTCGCAGGCTGGTGCGGTCATCATGCAGGGGCTGCTCAACAAGAAGATTCACGTATTGGTTCGTCGATTAATCACTCTTGCGCCAGCGCTATTTGTATTAGCAGTTGGTATCGACCCAACCCAGGCGCTCATTGTTTCACAAATTGGGCTAAGCTTTGGTGTGCCGTTCGCACTTATTCCATTAGCTATGATTACGTCGAGCAAGCGTATTATGGGAGAGCACGTCAATGTACGTGCAGTCACCTACGCCGTGGGCGCTATTGCGGCCGTAGTATCAGTACTTAATATTGTGCTGATCTATCTTACAATTTTCGACTAAGTGTCACTTTAAACTTAAGCTTCTTGCTATAATACACACTGTTCTTCAGCAAAACGAGAAAGTCGTAGGGGAAACTTTACGATTTGTTCTTTTACATCGAGTAGACAGGAAACGCTATGAAGATAAGACAATGCTTAGCATTCGTGCTATGTATTGCCTTGGCCAGTCTAGTGCTAGCTCCTCAATCAGCAGAGGCGACTAGTAGCTACGACAATGCCTACCGGGTAATACCAAGGCTCGTGCTGCACAATTCGGACTCGGGAGCGTCAGTCTCATCGCTCGACATCACTTCTACGTGGCAGGATTACATCACTGATTCAGGCTTCCAGCAGGCTCTGCAGACGGGATCATGGTCGGTGACATATGCTCCGTGGATTGGTCCGAGCGACGACGCGTTCTACGTTTGTTGGAACAGCACAGGTCAGATGTCATTGAACTGGTATCCCCAAGGTGTATTGGCAACGAACTACGAACAATGCGATCATTATTATCTGGCCAATGACGGTACGCCGACGAAGGCTTCTGGCTGGGGATTACCTCTAATCTCCCATTCTGCGAATTGGCCCGTCCAGCCGGTGATTAACTTCGTGTACACCGGTGATCCCAACTATCCAACCGGATATCAAGGTACTGCTGTGCGGGGTTCGGTGTCTCACGCGAAGTACGTCGCCCTCGGTGACTCCTTCTCCAGCGGTGAAGGAAATGAGCCCTTCGAGGCTGGTACTGACGAGAATGGTGTAGACGAGTGCCACCGAAGCCCCAAGGCATACCCACGCTTGCTCCAAGCCGACTCGAATCTCGATCTTGGTCCGACGGCATTCGTGGCTTGTTCGGGGGCGACAACGTCGGATGTGATTGGAGGCAAGTACGGAGAAGCCCCGCAGGTAGACGCCATATCTGCGAATACTGATGTCGTCACTATCACCATTGGTGGCAATGACATCAAGTTCAAAGACTTCGCAACAGCTTGCGTGTTTGGGTCCTGTAGTACGTCCTCCGAGGCCTACGGCGATAGCTACAACATTCTCACGAACTCGGGCAATAGTGACTACCTTCCCGAAAATCTGGCAACTGTCTACGCGTCAATCGCTTCCAAGCTGACACCTAGCAATACGGATGCGAAGGTGGTAGTGGTTGGCTACCCGTACCTTGTGACCTACCAGGGTTACCTCGATAACGTGGCCATCACACCAACCAACTGTGTCTACCTTACGGGAGCAGATGCGGCTGGAATCGAGTCGATCATTGACGAACTCAATGACGTCATCGAGACTGCAGTCACGAACTTGGGAGACAGTCGGTTCACGTTCGTTGATCCGAACTACGTGGCGATCCCACCGCGACCGACCGACACCGAGCTGTGCTCAACCCAGAGTCACTTCAACGGAGCTACGCCCTCACCCAACGAGGTGTACTCGTTCCACCCCAACGAAGATGGACAGGAGGACTACAAGCTGCTGATCGACGACTACCTCTCCTGAGTTAGAACTCACGGCTATCTTCCTATGAGGTAGTCGTCTTTGCTGAAGGACAAAGCCTCTGAGGATTACACCTCGGAGGCTTCTTCAACTTACGAAGTCGGTCGTGTGTAGATTGCCAACATGTGATTTGGTATAATCACCACATGAAGATTAAAAAGGGCATCTCAATTTCTCTTGTGGTGGTTTCTGTAATCGTGTGGCTAACTCTTATTTCCACTGTCTTATTTATGGGAAGCGCAAATTATGGAGGTGTGCAAACAGGTATTGCTGGAATAATTCTTAGTCTGGTTCCAATGTATGCTGTGTATCTTCTCATTGCAAAGAAAAAATTGAGCTGGATGTTTCTTGCTATGCTTTTGATAGTATGTGTGGCTGTATTGGCGGGACTTGTGATCTTTTTGTTTGGGTACCTGAATGATCTAAACGGAGAAGCATGCACAGGATTTTTTGGTGCCCGCACAACATGTGTAAGTAACGCACAATTAAATATACTAATGACATTTTATAATCCTTTCTTTATTGGAAGTGCTGTGACGCTATCAGTCATTTCACTGATTATTCAGGCTACACGTAAAACTAATTAATCTCAAATAATGGCCCACTTCATAATATGAATGGAAGGGACTTTCGTACCTTATTCGGCTACAAGTCCATCTTTCTGCCTCCACCATAGATTGGCGTAGATACCGTCATGGTTTAAGAGAGTTGGTTGTGCGTGCTCAATGTGGCGACTACTGGAATTTCACAAAATAGCTATGTGGTCGCTTGAGTACCGCGTTGAAAAGTCGCACACGAACACCTTTGGCAATATTCGGTTTGATATCACGCATGAAATATTCAGCAATACGCCATAAGATTTCATCAGAAAGTCGGAATACGAAGAAAAGAACGACAAAGTATCCAAGCTGCACTGTTCAATTGGGGATTTTTGGTGAGTCTTGTGACAATGAGCGAGATGATAAAAGATGAGGCAGTGTAGGCTACGATGCTGAGAAAAGACAAAATAATCCAAAGTCTCCACTTGTATGGATGAAAAGCATCGACAATCAGTCGAATCGGTTGTGTTGGCATGCCTGGAATCACCGAGACTGCTAGCGGATCGCGTCGTTTCATTACTTTATCCTATAAGTTTTACTAGGCGTGAGTAATCTCACAAGCCTCGGTTGTCCGTTTTGTCGCCATCCATTATAAAAATCTGCCTATAGTAACTGAAGCTCATCCCACAATTCGTCTGGAATTTCGAGTATATCATTTGTGATTGCTGCAGTTGCTTTAATGGCCGCTTGTTCGCCAGGTATTCTGATTTTTTCGCCAGTACGTGGACGAGTTGCCCTGATACGTTCAAGATATTGTGAATTGCTGTGCTTAAAGTCATCAAGTCCGATTGTTTTTGAAGGGTCGATCACCAAAATGTATGCACCACGCTTTGGCGTAATGCCTCCGTAACTTTGGTTTGAGGGATCACCTTCTATCATCATTGGCATGCCAACTAGCGAGTTGCACAAGATTTCGCCGAGTAGTGCGAGCGAGAAGCCTTTGTGTTCACCGAAAGACAAAAGAGAATATGCTTTGCTTGGTTCTATTGTGATAGTTCCCGTGTCATCGTAAAACGAGTCTTCAGGTAATTTTGTGCCGTATTTGTTGGCAAGGCGGATCTGTCCTTTGGCGTGTTTTGATGTCGCGATATCGACAACGAGCGGCTCTGTTTCCGTCGGAATACCATAGGCGATTGGATTAGTTCCGGCCACAGGATCATAGCCACCAGGTGGCGCAATAGAAGCCTCACCGCCACTGTTACTGACATAGGCGATATAGCCCTGTTTTGCGATATATTCAGCTAGTGCCCCAGGTCTTAGCCAGCTGTCCATGTTACGAATGAGTACAAATCCGATAAGTTCGTTTTTGGCATGGGTGATTGCTACATCAGCCAGTTCACGACCGATCACATTACCTGAATTAGCCTGGGCGTCAATATAAGTAGAAGAGGCAGTTTTTAACAGGATTCCTGGCTTTGTCATGTGTGCAAAATCTTTCTTTAAAAAAGCGGGCAGACTTGCGAGCCCATGACTGACGTGCCCGCGCAGCTCGCCACCCAAAAACATATCAATGATAAATGGAATATCACTCTCGGTATAGCCCTTTTGCTCCAGTTTTTCAGTAACAAGTTTTCTTAATTCACTGACTTTTACTTTCATAATCTAGCACCTTCACGTGCCTTGTTAGCCCATTCGTCGGCTAGTTCATTGCCTTCGTCACCGTTGTGACCTCGTACCCACACTAATGTGGCGTTTGACGAGCGGTATAACGGGCAAACTTCTTGTACGATGTCCAGATTCTTAATCTCGCCACCCTTTTTCTTCCAACCGTTTGCCTCCCAGGCGAGCGACCATTTGGTAATCACATTGATCCAAAACTCACTATCGGTATATATTTGGCATTCTTTGCCATCAGCGTGCTTAAGTGCCGCTATGATGGCAAAGCCCTCCATACGAATATTAGTGGTTTGTTGGCCGTTCGGTTCAGCTCCGAGTGCAACCGGTTGTTTGTTGAGTATGACAGCATATCCGCCAGGCCCAGGATTGGGGCTGGCACTGCCGTCCGTATGGTAAGTAAGCATCAACGCTAATTATAGCAACAAGCCGTCTACGTGTCTCAACCTGCTTGTACTTGTAAAAGTAATTCTATAGAATATAATCATCAAAATGGCAATAACTCATGAAAGGTTTGGATCAAAAGCGGCGAATTTAGCCGCTCTATCTGAAGTGCTTCCTTCTATTAATGCTGATGATCACCTTGGGGTTGTTGGTGTCCCTGAATTTGAAGCGGTACCCGTCACATTGTTTGAACAGTGGCGGAGCGGTAATGTACCAGATTCCGATCTCAAATATCTGTATGAGCGAACACGGGAATTGGGTTCCAAAGGTGTTGGTGCTATGATCCGAAGTAGTGCTGTTTTAAGTGAAGACGGCAAGCACACTACCGGTGCTGGTGTATACGACTCAGTACGTCTCAATCCAAACGTAAGCTTCAAGACATTTGTTCGAAAACTTGAACAAGTATATTTGAGCACAACATCAGGTAAAGCCCTATCGTATATGGAGAGCCTAGGCATAAATCCTGCCGATGAGCGTATGGGCGTTATCTTACAAACAATACCCGATAGTCTATCTACTCATGTGACGCTGGATAGTGTAGTCGCAGGTATGCCTGGGTTGGCGTTAGTTCGCACAAATGATCTTCGCTTGAAGAAAGATACTTATCATGAACCTGGTGGTTTTCGGAGCGGTCTCAAGAAAACTAAGCTTGGTACCGCTGTCATGGATAGGGCAGCGGTAGCAGGAGTAGATAGAGTTCGTTTTACTGCTCATCCAGATAGTTATGCCGACATCTTTCACATAGTACCCGATAGGCGCAAATTCACCATTCCGCTTAGTGCAGTAGCATTGACGAAATTAGCCCTCCAGCTTGAAGATTACTCGTGCTCTCCACTCCAGCTTGAAGCTGGTGAGGCACACTTTAAAACTCCTGAAGAAAGGCAGATACACAAAGCATACACGCAGCTCTGGCTCTTTCAGCAGAGACCTATTCCCGAGCATATGATTGCTCAGAAGGAGTTCATTGGATTTCCTGATAACAATACCGATCTCTTCAGAGTTTGCCGTGGTGTTGGTGTCATGAATGGTGTCATTGGAAATATCGGTAAGGGTGATCTGACTACAGAAACGAGGGAGGTGGTTCGGGAAATACAGTCCCTACCTATAGACGAGAAGTATGTTATGTTGTTTGATAGATCCTATGGCTACGCAGATCTTTCTGATAAGCTCACAAAGAAGATAACTTCACTTACAGAAGACGTGCGTAGCAAGATAGTAGTTATGGTCACTGGATACTCTGGGTATAGCAGCCATGCACGTAATGATGGTGCGCACTTAGAAACCATGTGTCTTGAGTTGGGTATACCCTGTGTGTTCTATGGTGACGATTTGCCTTCAAATGATTTGATAGAGAACTACACTTACCAGCCGGAAAGGATGTATATTTATAGTAATGGCTATGAAGCACGATTGTTCGTTGGGCACACATAAAGATCCTTAAACAAGAGCGCTTTTACATCTTCATAATTCCGAACCATCCCCACTAATGTGAGCCTAAACTAGATAAATGTTAACGAATATAATTTACAACGCTTATTTCAACAATTCTAATCAAATTTCCAAATCACCACCCCTAGCGTGTGATAAAATCACAACACTCTACACATAGCGTCCTAGTAAAAAATATTGCTATAATGAAATCCCATGGATAGTACAAAAACCCATGGGGCTAAACAACAGACCAAACAGAAATACATATTTGTGACAGGCGGTGTCCTGTCGGGGGTAGGGAAAGGTATCACTGCGGCTAGCATTGGAGCAGTCCTGCAAGCCAAAGGTGCATACGTTTCTATACAAAAATGTGACCCGTATCTCAATGTAGATGCGGGTCTTTTGAATCCAGCAGAACATGGTGAATGCTTTGTAACAAAAGATGGTGCCGAGACAGATCTCGATCTTGGCCACTATGAACGATTTTTGGACGTTGAACTAACGCAAAAAAATGCTAGTCTGGCTGGACGTATTATGTCTGAGTTGATTGCCGATGAGCGTGCAGGCAATTTACGTGGTAAAACCGTACAAGTAGTTCCGCATTTTACAAATGCGATTCAAGATAAGATTGCAGAAGCTGCTGAGGGAAGCGACGTTCATATCGTAGAAATTGGTGGTACAGTTGGTGACTATGAAGGCCTGGCGTTTATAGAGGCAATTCGTGAATTTGCGGCAAAGGTAGGCCGTGAGAATTGTTTGTATGTACACGTTGTATATGTACCATTTATTGGCACGAGTAAGGAATTCAAAACCAAGCCAGCTCAAAATGCTATGCACGATTTACGAAGTTTTGGTATTTTTCCGGATGCAGTTGTGGTGCGTACTGAACAGCCTGCACCAGCTAGCGTAGCTCACAAAATCAGCCTACTAAGTGGTATTCCACAAGACTACATTGTAGATATGCCCAATGTTGACACCGTGTACCGGATTCCGCCGAATATTGCCGACTCGTCGCTGCATAATTTGCTGAGTAAGTTCATGGGTAATAGTACAGCGCCTGATTTGGCTAAGTGGCAAAAACTTATCAAGTTAGTTAATAGTTCGCCTAAGAAAACGGTAAAAATAGGTTTAGTTGCTAAGTATATAGATAATGAAGATACCTATTTGTCTGTACTTGAGGCTTTGAAGGCGGCAGGCTGGGAGGTTGGTGTTGGCCTAGATATCGTATGGATTAACGCTGAAACAGCGACTGATCAAGATTTTGCGGCAGTGGATGGCTTGGTAGTGCCGGGTGGCTTTGGCGGGCGCGGTGTTGAAGGTAAAATTGCAGCTGCTACTTATGCGCTTGAGCATAAAAAACCCTATTTGGGTCTTTGCTTAGGTTTGCAGGTATCGGTAATCGCGGCAGTACGCCGAGCAGGCTTACAGGACGCTGATAGTACTGAATTTAACCCAGCTACAAAGAATAATGTTGTTTACATCATGGAAGGCCAACAAGGCAAAGAGTCAACTGGTGGTACACTCCGACTGGGTGATTACACGGCCACACTGCGATCAGGTTCACTAGCAGCGAAAACCTACGATCAAACCAAAATCATTGAACGGCACCGTCACCGCTATGAGGTAAATCAGAAATTTAAAAACCATATCGAAAAAGGTGGTTTGGTAATAAGTGGCACGTCGCCAGATGGTAAATTGGTAGAGTTTGTTGAAGCAACCGATCACCCATTTTTCTTAGCAACACAGGCTCATCCTGAGTTTAAGAGTCGCCCATTCAAAGCGCACCCACTGTTCGTCGGCATTATGAAGGCAGCAGTTGACAAAAAAGCATAAGTATGATTAAATTAGAGTACAGTTTAATTTAAAACAAACATGGCTGAAGAGAAACAAACGCAAATCACAAATTCTGACGATATAAGCGTGCTTAGGGTATTGCTCCATACTATTAAGGGGATTAGCCCTGTAGCATCAACCGAGCTTGCAAGTATATCTGTGGATGAAGATTAGACAAGCTAGCCTTACCTCTGTTATTATCACTGTTGAATGAATAAATCTGTCGAGCAAGCCATTAAGCAATTATTCGATCTTGATATCAAGGTCACCTTAACGCGTCCAGAGCCACAGTTCGGCGACTATGCGACAAGCATAGCCATGCAGCTAGCTAAACGATTAGGCAAAAATCCACGCGAGATTGCTGAGCAAATTGTAGAAGTGTTGAAAGCTAGTGAAGACTTTAGTGAGGTTACTATTGCAGGACCGGGCTTTATCAATATTCGCTTGGCACCAGCTGCATTACTTAACCTTACTCGCCAAGAACCGCTGCCTAACCGTGCTGGCCAAACTATTGTAATAGAAACAAATAACCCAAATCCGTTTAAAGCAATGCACATTGGCCATGCCTATAATGCGATTTTGGCCGATACGATGGCCAACTTATTTGCGATTGATGGCGCCACGGTAAAGCGTGTAAGTTACCACGGTGATGTAGGAACGCATGTTGGTAAAAGCATGTGGGCGATCTTAAAAGAAACTGATGGGGAGACGGCAAAACTTGAGGCCATCCGACCAGAAGATCGCAATAAATTCATGAGCCGTATGTATGCTGAGGGTTCTAGAATGACTAAAGAATCTGAAGAAGTAAAAAAAGAAGTTGCTGAGCTTACCAAGCAGTCATTTGTACTTGATGATCCAACTTATAAGGCGATTTATGATATATGTGCCAAGTGGAGTTATGAGCAAATTGATGCGATTGTAATGCGGCTGGGGAATATTCCAATTGAGCGACGATATGTTGAGAGTGAAACCGAAAAGCCTGGTAAAAAGTTGATTAAAGATAATACACCGAGTGTGTTCAAGCAGTCAGATGGTGCGTATATTTTTGAAGGCAGCAAGTACGGCTCGTTTGATAACGTGTATATCGGCTCGCATGGCAATGGGCTGTATGGTGCGCACGATATGGGCTTGATTCAGCTAAAATATAGTGATTACCCTGACTTAGACGAGAGTATTGTAGTAACCGGTAACGAACAAGCTGCCTATTTTGTAGGAGTGATTGCGGCAAGTGAGCTAGCAATCCCAGCATTAAAGGGCAAGTTAAAAAACTATCCAACAGGATTGGTGAAACTAACTTCTGGCAAAATGAGCAGCCGAACAGGCGATGTGGTAGAAATTGATTGGTTGTTTGAAGAGTTTGGCAAAGCGATTGAAGCGCGTGGTGGGGTGGCTACTGATGAGATTATTGCAGGTGCACTGCGCTACCAATTCTTAAAAGCAAAGCTGGGCGGTGATGTGGTGTTTGATGTTAACGAAGCGGTAAGTCTAACTGGCAATACCGGAAGCTATTTGCAGTATGCTCACGCACGAGCACGACGGATTTTAGAAAAAATTAGCGGAACTTTTGTAAGGCCGACTGAAGTGCGCGAAGAAGACCGTAAGCTTATGCGAAAATTGAGCGAGTATCACGAGATTATCGAACAAGCCAAACGCATGCTCGAACCGCATCATATTTGTAACTATTTATTTGAACTTGCTCAGGAATTTAATCGTTATTACGAAAAAAATCAAGTAGTTGGTGATGAACTTGAAGTGCACCGAGCAGGCTTGGTGGCAGTGTATGCAGATACACTAAAGGCCGGCCTGATGATACTTGGTATTCATGCGCCAGAAAAGATGTAGCTTGACACCTCTAGGGTAAGCGGGTAGAATTTTTCCAGGACTAACTATGTCGATACTCAAGAGTACAATTAGCCAAAAGCTCATTTGTGTACTCTTTGATGTGCCCTCGGCAGGCTAGTTCAATTCGTTTCGAACCAACCATGACCGCCGAGGGAATCACACCTCGGCGATTTTGATTGTAAGAAACATAGTAGGACGGAAGGCGAGCAAATCCGCTCGTTTTCTGAGAATCTCAACAACCAGGGAGAAGAAGTGACGGTAGCAACCGCTGAACCCGCGATTAGTGATTTCGCGGAGGAGCTGTATGACCGACTGCACGACGTGGTCGGCTGTGGAGGTACGTTCACCTACGAGGCCCAGCGGTGGTATGAGGAGTTCCTGGCTCCGCTGGGTTACGGCCGCAGTGACCAGTCTCGCGTGACCGTGGCGCTGAAGGAACTGGCTGCAGCTGGCCTGGCCAAGCGGGAATCAGTGCGTCCCAAGCGTGGCTATCAAGCTGGTCGCCGGTGCAACTGGCCAAAGCCACGCAAGGTGGGTATCACCATCCTCTGCTGACTCACTGAAGGCAGTACTTTGCCTCCGGGGGCGACTTATGAAGCGTGCGATCCACGCCTACAGTCGCCCCCTTAGGCTAACCTTCTTCTCCCACGCTCAAAAAGTGTTACAATCTTTGTATAAATAATTTAAGGAGTTTTATAGTATGGCGCAAGAAAAGAAAAAGCCCGTTACTGCCAAAGCGCGTGCTGGCGCTGCAGCATTAAAAGGTAGGGGTGTTGGCCACGCTGGTGGATTTGTAACGTTTGTTCGCGAACAAGGCGTAGTTGGCCTAGCGGTAGGTTTAGCAATTGGTACCGCTGCTGGTGCAACAGTAAAAGTCATTGTTGATGAACTTATTAATCCATTAGTAGGTTTGTTAACTCGTGGTGTAGATTTGAATAGTCTAAAGTGGGTGTTGCTTGAAAAAGATGGTGCTAATGGAGAGGTTGCAATAGGCTATGGTGCGATTATCTCATCGACAATCGTGTTACTTGCTACGGCGTTTGTGATCTACCAAATCGTTCATATCGCCAAGCTTGATCGAATGGACAAAAAGAAAGACTAGGCTGTCTTTTTAGTAAAAGTAAAACTCGCTCTATTAAATCGGAGCGAGTTTTACTTTTTATTTACACGGGCGTAGTATCAAATAAGAATACTCTTAATGGGAGGAGACTTGTGTTAGACCACGCCCACGATATGATTATGCGTGCTGCCAAGCGGCTAAAACTAGACGAAAAGCAACATACTGATTTGCTTAAGCTCAATCATTTGCACAGAAAAACTATCGTTACGGATAGCGGTGAATATCAAGCGTTTCGATTTCAGCACAGTAACAAACTTGGGCCATACAAAGGTGGTATTAGGTTTCATCCTCAGGTTAATGAAGATGAAGTGAAGGCGCTGGCTACGCTTATGAGTATAAAAACTGCAGCGGTGAATATTCCGATGGGTGGCGGCAAAGGTGGTGTAGTGATTGACGCTAAGAACATAGACGATGTTGAGTTAGAAGCGGTAGCGCGTGGCTTTGTAAAGGCTTTCCATCAGCATATTGGCCCAGAAGCTGATATTCCAGCACCGGATGTGAATACAGATTCGAGAATTATTGATTGGATGGTTGATGAGTATAGTCAGCAGGCAAATGATTCGTCAAAAGCCTCGTTTACTGGGAAATCACGTGATAATGGCGGTTCAGAAGGTCGTAACGAAGCTACGGGAAGGGGTGGCATGCTAGTGCTGCGCGAATACTGCAAGGCCAACGGGATTCAGACGCATGGGCTGCGTGTTGCTGTGCAGGGCATGGGTAACGTTGGATTTTATTTTGCTCAACTTGCCCAAAAAGAACTGGGTGTGAAAATTGTAGCAGTATCTAATTCGTCAACAACGCTGATGCGCGAGGCTGGTTTTGATTTAGGCAGCCTTGAATTTTCGCGACTAGTAATAAGTGAACTTACGCCGCAGGCGACGCGCGTGGAATCTGCTGACACAATTCTATCTGCCGAAGCTGATGTGCTGGTATTGGCGGCACTTGAGGATGCCGTTAATAGTCATAATCAGGTGAATATTACAGCCAGTACGGTAGTGGAACTTGCCAATGGGCCACTTGATACAGCCGCACTTGACCTGCTTGAGCAGCGTCACGTTCGCGTTATCCCCGAT
>JALRBJ010000009.1:13460-35691 GCA_023257815.1 Candidatus Saccharimonadia bacterium
GTGTGATCGTTAGTTACTTGGAGTGGCTGCAGAATCGTAAGCATGAGCACTGGAGTGAGGTGAAAGTGAATGGTGAACTTGAAAAAATCATCACTACTGCGATTAATGAGTGTATTGCTACAGCAAAACAGCAGCAGCTCACGCTTAAAGAAGCAGCTTTTGTGAGCGCTCTCCAAAGACTTACAACATAGTAAATTACTTTACAATATATAGTATATTGCTATACTAAGTAGAGTATAAAATTTCTGTAATAATCCAGGGGGAAATAAATGAAACTAGCAGTAGTTGTTGGAAGTACGCGCGAAAATCGAGTTAGTTTGCGCCAGGCTAAATGGACGCTAAACGAAGCGAAAAAACTTGCAAGTGAACACGAGTGGGAGCTTGTGGATCTAAAGGATTTTGATTTGCCTTTTATGACGGAACCGTTGCCTCCGATGGCTAATCATCGACCAGAGTTAGACGAAGGTACCAAGCGCTACCTAGAAAAAATGAATCAGGCTGATGGATTCATTATCGTAACGCCTGAGTATAATCACGGTATGCCTGCACCATTAAAGAATGCAATTGATCTGATTGACTACCAATTGATGAAAAAGCCTGTTGCTGTGGTGAGCCACGGTGTGGTAGGTGGAGCACGTGCAAACGAGCAAGTTCGCTTGATTGTAAACAGCAATCTTGGAGGATTGCCTGTGCCTGCCAGCCATACGTTCTTTGGTAAGGTAGATGAACTAATCAGCGAAGATGGTGAACTTGTTGAGGGTCAAGAGGCTAATGAAAAAGCAGCGCATCATGTGATTGAAAACCTGGTGTGGCATGCTGATGCCTTGAAGATTGCTCGCGAAAAGCAGTAAAATAGATTCATGAACAAGACCGATGACGAATGGCGAGAGTCGCTAAGCGCAGACCAATATATGGTGCTTCGTCAAAAAGGTACCGAAGCTCCAGGGTCAGGTAAATACGTAGATTTTTATGAGGATGGCGTGTATGCGTGTGCTGCCTGTGGTCAGACTTTGTTTCCTAGCGATGCAAAATATGAGTCTACACTGCCAGGTTTAATTGGATGGCCTGCATTCAGCGAAGCTGCTAAAGTCGGTGCGGTCGAACTAAAAGATGATGATAGCCATGGTATGCAGCGTACCGAAGTAGTCTGTAGCAATTGTGGTAGCCATTTGGGGCATTTATTTGCCGATGAGAGCTCACCGAACGGACAACATTACTGTATTAATTCGGTTTGCTTGGATTTTAAGGCAAAAAAATAAGCCTCTTTGGACTATTAAGATTTCGCCGAGAGGGCGAAACGAGTTTCCCGTAAGAGCGTTATCCTGTGCGGCGCTCCTCGTTGTGTAATATGAAGGATTCTGACTCCTTCCTCGTTCCACCCTCTCAAGATCAGGCGGCTGTGAGCCCGTAGCTGATGGCCAGGGGCGGGTTGAGCTTGTAGCCCAGTCTCACTCGCGTGAACACACCGGCGTGGAAGAGCTGGCGGAACGCCGTCTTGATGACGTTGTAGACCTGCTCGCCTCTCCCGATCTTGCCATCGGTGCTTCGCACCCACTTCTTGAGCGCGGCGACAGCGTCATTCAGATTGGTGGCCTGGATGAAGCCGTCTCCACGCTTGCGGGTTGCACCGATGATGCGCTGCCGAGCGCGACGCACCATCTCGGCGTAGCTGGGCCTCTTCTTGACAGCCTTGCCACGCTTGACACGCGGCGCGAACTTCTCACGGTTGTAGGGATGGTTGTCCGGCGTTCGATTGCTCAAAGCGTACCTCCCAACGGTACTCCACTTGGGCCCGAGCGGCGACTCGGGTTATCTGTGGTTAGTTATAAAATAATATCATTAATGATTAATGTCAAGCACTATTTTGAGAACTGATATAATATAAGCCATGAGAACACCTGCAAAACTACTCTGGATTGATCTAGAAATGACCGGTCTTGATCCGGTTGAAGATAGAATTTTAGAGGTCGCAGCAATCGCGACTGATTGGGATTTGAAAGAAATCGCAACCTATACAGCTGTTAAAAAGGTTGGTCCAAGTCTTGTAAAAAAACGAATGGTTGGTGAGTTTTGGGAAAAATTTCCGAGCGTTCGTGACGCACTAATCGCTCAGAACCTTAGTGGTAAGAACGGCCGAACGGTTGAAAATGAACTGATTGAATTCATTGATGAACATTTTGACGCGGATGAGCGTATTTTACTTGCAGGTAATTCAATTCATCAGGATAGAAAATTCATAGAAAATGAATGGAGCAGGCTAAACGCACGGCTGCACTATCGTATGCTGGACGTCAGTGCGTGGAAAGTCTTATTTGATGGTAAATTTGGTAAAAAATTCTCTAAACCGGAAAGTCATCGAGCTCTTGAAGATATTCGCGGTAGTATTGAGGAACTTAAGTACTACTTGGGTAAGGTAAAAGTATGACGCATAAAGAACTTGAGGAGTACTTGCTTGAGTTTCCGAATGCATGGCTTGATTTTCCATTTGGTGAGGGTACGAGTGTATACAAGGTGGGGCATAAAGAGACTGGTGAAGGCAAATTATTCGCGATTATTGCTGACGGGTCTAAACCATTAAAAGTAAGCTTAAAATGTGACCCACAGCTTGCCGAGAGCCTACGCGAAAAATACGAGAGTGTTCAACCTGGCTATCATTTAAATAAAAAACACTGGAATACGATTATTTGTACAGGTCAACTGACAGATAGTGAAATAAAAGATCTTGCTCGACTTAGCTACGATTTAGTTGTTGGTCGTTAAGCTATTCGTTAAAATCTTGATAACTACTCAGTAGCACTGCAAGGCTCTCGTCTGTGCTATTAAGAATCTTTTTAAGCTCTTTACTCTTTGCTGATTTGTATAACTGTCCCATATCAACATGCAAATTCTTAAGCGCATAGGTAATCTCGCGGGCATACGTGCGATCGAACACACCGTTTAATCTGGCGTCCTCGAGTCTTTGATTCAAGGCATCAAAATTATTTTTAACCACGACGAGGCTTTTATTATTTTTTGTATCTTTAAGGCTTATTTTTTGAGCGGTAAGTATTTTGGCAATATCGCGATTGGTGTTGGTAAGGGTAAGGGTAAGATTGCTGTTAAGTGACTGCAGCTGGGTGCTTTGGATATTTTTCTGGGAAGATTCTGAAACATCTTGTAGATCATCAAGCGTAGCACCAATACTCGCTAGGGAAGCGCTTGGTGTGCCGGTACTGACCGATGATAGACCAAGCACGGCTATAATCATAAAAATTAGCAAACCACCAATCAATCCCCACAACACTAAGGGGTTCATAGTTTTAACAGGTTGTTTAGCAGCAATAGACTCAAGGTAATTGCTTGAAAAAGGTTGGTTTGGTTGGTGATTGTTAGGCTGCATCGTTAGTTTGATTTAAGCATAAATAGTAACAGAGGGGAAGGTCTCAGAAGGGGCTCATTCCTTCAAATTCACCTGAAGCTCAGCTTTCACCTTCGTTAAGTGTAGAATGTATCTAATCAGGTATACTAAGACCATGAAAGTGAGTGATAGTGCAAGACGCTAAGGAGGAAGTGCGCGCGCGGCTTAATATAGAGGACGTAATTGGCGAGTATGTCCAACTTAAGCGTGCCGGTCGTAACTTCAAAGGTCTTAGCCCCTTCACGAGTGAAAAAACACCAAGCTTTACGGTAAGCCCCGAAAAACATATTTGGCATGATTTTAGCTCGGGTAAAGGTGGTGATGTATTCAGCTTTGTGATGGAAGTTGAAGGGCTTGATTTTAGGGCTGCTTTAGAGCAGCTTGCGCGCAAAGCAGGTGTTGATTTGTCTTTGTACGACAACAAGCAGTCCGGCGAAATCGCCAAGAAAAAACGACGATTGATTGAAGCTAATGAGCTGGCCGCAACCTATTATCAGCAAAGTCTTTTAAAGAACCAACATGCCTTGGAATATATTTTTAAACAAAGAGGATTAAGTAAAGATATTGTTCAAGAATTTCGAATTGGCTATGCTCCTGATGACGGTGAAGCTGTGGTACGATTCTTGAGCAAAAAAGGCTTTAATAAGAAAGAGCTTGCCGAAGCAGGGTTAACGAATCGATTTGGCGGTGATATTTTTCGGAGCAGAATGACAGTGCCGCTTATGGACGCCAGCGGACAAGTCGTTGGATTTACTGGCAGGATTATAAAGGATGATCCCAAGGCTCCTAAGTACCTTAATACGCCCCAGACACTTGTATATGATAAATCACGACATGTATTTGGGTTGAGCCAAGCCAAAGAAGCGATTCGATCGACTGATTTTTCTGTAGTTGTAGAAGGCAATCTTGATGTTGTAAGTAGTCATCAAGCCGGAGTAAAGAACGTCGTTGCAAGCGCTGGTACGGCGCTCACCGAATGGCACCTAAAAGCCCTTGGTCGATTAAGTCATGACGTTCGACTTTCTTTTGATGCCGACAAGGCAGGCCTTGCCGCTACTGAGCGAGCTATTCCAATTGCTGCCCAAGTTAATGTAGAACTGTCTATCATTAGCTTGCCGGAAGGCGTAAAAGACCCTGATGAACTGATACAGCAAAATAAGAACGCGTGGCTTAGTAGTACCAAGTCACCAGAGCCAGTAGTTGACTGGGTGCTAAGACAGTATTCGTCGCGGCTTGATATGCATAAAGCGATTGGCAAGCGCCAGTTTACTACTGAAGCACTGCGAGTTGTTGCAAATCTGGCTGATTCTGTAGAACAAGAACATTATCTGAACCAGATTGCCACCATGACAGATACGTCGCTTGAAGCAGTCAAAAATAAGTTGAGCGCTGGAGTGATTCAGACTGAACAAACAATAAAACCAACAAAAATTGTTCAAAAAAGTGAAACCAGTCAACCAGAGGCTTCTTATCAAGATGATTTACTGGCAGTTTTGCTGGCATATCCTACTACTCGTCATCATTTGGGAGCATTCGATACCACGATGTTTGTAACTGATGACCGGCAAAAACTAGCTAGCTGGTTGAAACGGCATACTGACGAAGTGGCTGATATTCCTGACGCGTTGCGGCCTCTTGAAACGTATGTTAAGATAGTACAACTAAAGGCCGAGACCAGGTATGATGGCTGGACTGAGCAGGATAGCTCACTCGAAGTAGCCAAACTGCTCCGCCTAACTGAAGTTGAACACAAGAAACAAACCAAGGAACGACTAATTAACGAATTGCGTACTGCCGAAGAGGATGGAGATGATGCTACGGCTGATGTACTCCGTGAAAGACTGCATGCGCTAATCAAGGAGACTGCTTAGTATGGGCAATAGCGATGATGATGCAACCAAACAACCGTTGGTAGACGAAGAAATTGATACATTAGGAGGTGTTGATGAGCCTGATGTGAGTGAGCTCGAAGATGAGATTGAAGATGATGAAGATACACTAAATTCTAATCAATACTTTGACGATGTATCAGATGACTCAGTGCGACTTTATTTGCGTGAAATTGGTAAGATTCCACTTTTGAACGCTGAAGAAGAGCTAGCATTAGCTCAAAAAGTAGTTGCAGGCGACAAGCGCGCCAAAGATAAAATGGCCGAAGCGAACATGCGTTTAGTCGTGAGCATTGCGAAGCGTTATTCTGGACGCGGGCTGGATTTCTTAGACCTGATTCAAGAAGGCAACACTGGCTTGCTGCGTGCAGTCGAGAAGTTCGATCCAGATAAGGGCTTCAAGTTCAGTACATATGCCACATGGTGGATTCGCCAAGCGATTACTCGTGCGATTGCCGACCAAGCTCGTGTGATTCGTATTCCAGTGCACATGGTTGAAACCATCAACAAGTTACTCCGTACGCAGCGCCGTATGACACAAGAATTAAACCGTGAACCAACCATTGAAGAGCTTGCTAAAGAGCTTGAGATGGAACCGGAAAAAGTTGAGTACGTCATCAAGATCAAGCAGGATATTCAGTCACTTGATGCTGGTGTTGGTCGTGATGGTGAGGATGAGGATAGCGTATTGCAGGATTTCATTGAAGATGAGGAATCTGCTACACCTGAGGAATCTGCTACAACGCAATTATTGAAAGAGCAGGTACAGTCTGTTCTTTCAACCTTGAGTGACCGCGAACAGAAGATTGTTCGTATGCGCTTTGGTTTAGACAATGGTAAAAGTCATACACTTGAAGAAGTTGGTCAGGAATTTGCCGTAACACGTGAGCGTATTCGTCAGATTGAAGCTAAGGCTCTTGCTAAGCTACGCAAGCATAAGGATGCGAAAAAACTACACGAGTATCTTAAGTAGTAGTAAAACATTTGATATAAAAATAGACGCCGTATCTAGGCGTCTATTTTTATGCGTTTGATCTGCAACTAATATGTTGTTGAGTTCACAAATGATGGATCATTGGCTGCTGCAATAATGCCAATTACCAAGAATATGCCCACAAGGAAACCTACGACAGTAGAGATAATACCAAGTACTAAGCCAACTGTGCCAAGTGTGGTTGACATATTCGCAGCCTTCGACTTGTTACGTGATAGTACTCCCAAGATTAGTCCGACAAGTCCAAATCCAAGTACTGTGACAACGATACTGATGATACCAAGTGTCTGACCTGGGTTCTCTGCACTGGGTGCGACTGCCTGAGGTTGAATAGATGGTGCAGGAGGTGTGACAGTTGAATCTACAGAAGGGATCTGTTGGTCTACCGGTGCGCTCACAGGCGGTTCAAATGACGTTGGTGTTTCGCTCGCTTGCTGTTGCTCAGGCGATTGTTGGTTTGGATCCATGGAGTTATCCTTATGCTAATTTTATAATAGGTACATTTTACCATAACCGAATACGCAAACGATAATGTATTAGCGTATGCTAGAAGGTTTTTGGGCAGATCTCAGTCGTAGCTGCCGTTCCCAGTGCGGTAATTTGCTTTACCTCGTGCGAGTTGCCACCAAGGTATACGATTTGAGCAGCATTTTGGCCGCAATAAATATATGTTAGCGAAGTATTCGTTAGCAACATGTTGCTATATATTTTTATGTCATCTGGAATAGTTGTCTCATCGTATTCATTGAAGTCAGATATCATTTTTGGGTAATCGCCTTTTTTGTCGTAGTAAATTTTGGCATATTTTGCGACTCGCTTTGCGTTCTTACTAAGAGTAGTTTCATGATCTGATGGACTCGTTCCAAGACTGGTCGAACTAATGCTGATGACAGCAATACAGACCATTATCATAAGCAGGACAGTCCCGCCGATAATAGGGATAGTTTTTACCATACGATTAACGATGTTTGGCTTAGAGGGCATGTTTGATACTTCTGGTGTGTTGATTGAACTGTTGATTTTTGTTCACTAAAATCCTTTAACTAAATTAGACTTATCGTACCACGGCGATGAGTTGTGATTCCAGACTTATCGCTTAAATTATGTTGCGATTTAGTCGATAAAATCTATTTGGCGAAGAACATCATGAAGTTGCGCATGTAAATTGTCTATAGTTTTGTCATTATGCACAAAGTAATCAGCGATGGCGATAGGGCCGCCTTTTTCTAGATTTTCGATTTCTGCCCAGTCGCGCTCGTCAACTTCCTGCGGGGTCATTGGTCGTTCGGTACGCTTTGCCATACGCGTCTTTCGTTCGTGTTTAGGGGTTACTATAGCGATTACGCTCATTGCTGCAGGGAATTCATGCTTCAATATCTTATACTCACTCCAGGTATATAAACCATCAAGCACAATTCGGTGTTGGCCTGCATTAATTAGATCATGGGCTTCTTTAATAACGCGCTTAACTACAAAGTCTTTGCCTTCTTTTTCGCGGATTTCCTCGCGGAACTGTTTTTGACTCTCCCAGGTGATTTCGATACCAGCTTCTTCCATGGCCTTATAAATAATGCCACCAAAGTAAATTTTTGGGATTCCTTTTTCAGTTAAGTATTCAACCGCAGCGCTTTTACCACTACCGGCCAGGCCTACGAAGGCAATAATTTTCACATTTTCTCGGTCTGTCATCAGCTTCATTATACCAGAGCAAAAAGCCTATGCTTGAAGACACGGCAAATGCAAGGCAATATATATAGTATGGCCATGGAGCGTATTTTACCAATAGTTTCACGGGATGAGCTTCAAGGTCTTGTTGAGGATCTTAAAGGACGCCGTTCTGGCGGCTTAGGGGAGGCTTCGTGGAATGCTTTGGCCCACCGGCTTGATCTACCAAGCAAAAAGCCTATCCGTAAATCCAAATCAGAATTTCAACGTGATCTTGATAAATTTGCTGACCAAATTAAAGTACGAAGGGAAGAGCTTCGTAGAAATGTATTTCTAGAAAAACACTTTGGCTACACGGGTGTACTTGGTGTTCTTATTCAGCCGGATCTTACGTTAGAAGATCTTCATAGGAATACTGGTGTGCTGGAAATGCAATCTAAGGTTGAAATTCCTGGCGATAAGATCGTAGATTCTGCTGTCGCCAATGATTTACATTGGCTTGTTGAATTAATACGACCACAGAGGCAAGCAGTATTATCGGATAAAGAATTACGACGTAATGGAATGTGATTAATCAGGGCTATTGTTACGATTGATATTCCAGATACAAAGTTGACTGAGCGACTAGAAGAAATAAAGGCACAGCTTCTTTAGTCTAAGGGGTATACTAAATACATGACTAAACGCTTAGTTTTAATCGATGGCATGAGTGTATTTTACCGCGGTTACTTTGCTATGCCTGGGCTTAGTTTGCCAGATGGAACGCCAACAGGTGGTGTGTATGGATTTGCTAGTATTGCAATTGAGGTAATTAAAAAACTCGAACCTGATTATGTGGCGGTTGCGTGGGACAAAAGTAAAACTGCGACCAGCAAGCGTAAAGAAATTTACCCAGAGTATAAAGCGGGTCGTACTCGGCCACCAGACGATTTTTTTGCGCAGATTCCACTGCTACATGATTTACTCGAAAGTTTCGGTTGGCCGGTGCTTGAGATTGATGATTACGAAGCCGACGATATTATTGGTACGCTTTCAGTTGAAGCAACCAAAAAAGATATTGAAACCTGTATTGTGAGCGGTGACTACGACATGATGCAGCTACTCAGCAAGCATACTAGTGTGTATATCAACAAAAAAGGTAGCGACATGATGCGCTTTACCGAAGCTGAATTCGAAGAAAAGTATGGTGTGAAACTGGCTCAATTCGTTGATTATAAGGCGTTAGTGGGTGATTCGTCGGATAACATTCCAGGTGTCCGTGGTATTGGCCCAAAGGCAGCTCAGAGTTTACTTACGGATTATGAAACACTTGATGGAATTTATGAACACATTGATGAACTTAAAGGTGCTCAAAAACTCAAATTAGAAACCGATAAAGCGAATGCGTTTATGAGCCGTGAGTTAGCAAAAATTTTCTGCGATGCACCGATTGAGCTCGATTGGAAAGAAGCCGACGTAAATAATACCAATCTGCCGGCTGTAGCAAGCAAGTTAAAAGAATTTGAATTCCATTCGCTGATAAAGCGGCTACCAAAACACATGCAAGAAGTAGCCGATACAAGTTTGTATTTTCATGAAGCTGACGAAGTGAATTTAAAAGAAATTGAGTGGCCAGATCAAGTAACGATCGATGGTCCGTTCGTACTACATCTTGCAGATGATGAGCTGTGGGCTTCACTTACACCCACGACGATTTCGCATACAAAACTAAGCAATGTCGATAATAGTTTTTGGCGAGCAGTCGAGTTTGGCACGGTCGTAAGTTACGACGTGAAAGATTTGTATCATGCACTGGCAAAGCAAAATATTACGGTTAGATTTAGTGATTTGCATGATATTCGCCAAGCGGCTTTTTTACTTGATCCGCTCCGCCGCGACCGCAGCTTAAATGGATTAATTGGCGGCGAACTTACTACACCTATTGAAGAAGCTGCCGCAATGCGCCAAGTCTATGGTTGGCAGATTGAAGCCTTTAAAGAAAAGCCAAAGGTTGAAGATATTGCTAAGCGGTTTGATTTCCCACTTATTTACCATCTATTCAAAATGGAACACGAGGGCATCAAACTTGATACTAAACTCCTTAATTCTATGGGCAAAGAGCTTGGCAGTAAGCATGCAGCACTTGAACAAGAAATGTATAAACTCGTAGGCTACGAATTTAATATCGGCAGCCCAGCGCAATTATCTGAAGTACTATTTACTAAACTGCAACTTCCTACAGCCGGTATTAAAAAAGGCAAAACAGGCTATAGTACCGGCCAAAAAGAGCTCGATAAGCTGCGTGGCCAACACCCAATCATTGAGCTGATTGAACAAACTCGTGAACTATCAAAACTGAAGAATACTTATACGGATACATTGCCTGAACAAGTTGATGAAAACTCACGGCTGCACACTACATTTAATCAAGATGTGGCGGCAACAGGCCGCCTAAGCAGTACTAGCCCGAATTTACAGAATATCCCTATTCGTACCGAAGCAGGCCGCAAAATCCGCGAAGCATTTGTTCCAGAAAAGGACAATGTATTTGTAAGTGCTGATTATTCGCAGTTTGAACTGCGATTAGCGGCCGTACTTGCTGATGATAAACAGCTGATTGATGATTTTAATGGGGACTTAGATATTCACACTAAGACAGCGAGTGATGTATACGGCATTCCTATGGACGATGTCACTAAAAGTCAACGTCGCGACGCCAAGGTGATTAACTTTGGTGTGTTGTATGGAATGGGGCCACATGCCTTGGCGCAAAATACTGGCATGACGTTCTTTGATGCCAAGAAGTTTATTGATATGTACTTTCAACTACGCGCACCAATTCGTAAATTCATTGACGATACATTAGAAAAAGCTAAGACTGAAGGCTTTGTAGAAACCTTCCACGGCCGTCGCCGCCCAACACCAGATGTTAATTCGAGTAACTTTATGGTTCGCGAAGCTGGTAAGCGTGCTGCGGCCAACATGCCAATTCAAGGTACCGAAGCCGACCTAATGAAGCTTGCCATGATTAAAGTTGATGAAAAAATGAGTGATTTAGGCACGCAGGTGCTACAAATTCACGACAGCATCTTAGTCGAGTGCCCGCAGGAAAATGCTGAAAGAATCAGCATCATTCTAAAAGAAACCATGGAATCAATCGCACCGGAGCTACCAATTAAGTTAAAAGTCGATGTACATGCAGGTAAAAATTGGGGAGAGGTTTGATTAGTCAAGTAACATCTGTGGTTATTGTTGGCTCATCAGGAGCAGGTAAGACTACACTTGTAAATGGACTGCGCACCGAAGAGTTGTCTAATTTGCTGTGTATTCCCAGGCGCTATATCACAAGACCTAAGCGTGATGGTGACGATTTAGTTGAAAATAGTCACGTTAGCAAAGAAGAGTTTAACAAGATGGTTGCTAGCGGTAATATTTGGCCATATTGGCAACGTGAGCTAGACCAAGGTCGAATTGAGCAATACGGTTTTGAGAATGTTCAATCTGATAAGCTAAAAATTTATTCAGCAAACAATGCGTTTTTACGAGATGTGAATGAATCATTAAAAACAGCGCTAGGTGAGTCGATTGTGGTTGTAGTTGAGTCTGATGAGTCTAAGCGAACGGAACGTTTGGTAGATAGGTCACCTGACATGAAAGACTCAGAACGCTCGTATAGGCTATCGGATTCAGGGCAGGACGTTAGATCAGGTAATATAATTATTAATACGACTGCTCTATTACCAGAGCAGGGTCAAGCTGCGTTACGCAGATTAGTGTCACAGATTTTAAATGGAGAATTATGAACGAAGATATTTTCGCCAAAGGTAAATTATTTGAACTAGTTCATCTAAAGCAGGATGATGGGCGAGTGTTTGAAGTTGCGCGTAGGGCGCCAGGTGTTCGCTTGATTATTCACGATCAGCTAGCTGGTAAAATCTTACTCACTAAAGAATTTCGCCAAGAGTTAGGTGAATGGGACTATAGACTCCCAGGCGGCAAAGTATTCGATTCGTTAGATGAGTTCGAAGCTTTTAGAACGAGTGGCAAAGACATTTTAGAAGCTGCCAAAGCACAGGCGATTAACGAAGCTCAGCAAGAAGCTGGTGTAGAAATTGCTGAACTAAATTTATACAAAAAATCAATCCTAGGCGCAACGGTTGAATGGGATTTGTACGTATTCGAAACCTCTCATTGGCAGCTCAGCATAGAAGGCCAGGAGCTTGAAGTTGGCGAAAAGATTGAAGCCGATAACTGGGTAACGTATGATGAAGCCAAAAAAATGATTCTAAGCGGCTCAATGCAAGAAGAGCGAATCGCATTAATATTACTACAGTGGCTTAATGAAAGGAATGATAGTGAACGATAACGAACGAATTGAACAACTTTTGAATGAACAACAATTCATGGTGCTAGCGGTCACGTTAGATGACGGTACGCCGTGGGCTACACCCGTGCGTATTCAGGCATACAATGGCCATGCGTCATTTGAATGGGATTCCCACTTGCAAACAGAACACTCGAAAGCCATTGCTAAACGTCCTGATATGGCTATAACAATCTTTCAAAAGAAAGAAACTACGCAAATTGGCTTTTACGCAAAAGGTAAGGGCGAACTTGTAGAAGAATTTAAGCCTGGCTTTGGGCGCTACCGATTTACTGCTGAACAATCTTGGGTAAACGACGAAACATTCGTTAAGCGCAAAGTATAAAGCTTTAGCATTAATCAAGCACCGAACGCGGTATACTAGTAAGCATATGCATAATCACTGGCGACGATTTTTACCGAATAAGCAACAGCGCCTGAATGAGTATGGTGATGCACGGTTACATTCGTTACGTTTCGTTGCAGAAGCGGCGCGACTAGTAGATATATTAAAGCAATCCACGCCACCGCATGGTAAGACCGCTTTGGTAGCTTATTATCGCACACTGCTACTTGCTCAAACGCCACAGGCTGTAATTGCTCAGTGGCAGATGGATGCACACAAACATGGCTACCATGACCGTGAAAAGCGGCTGTATGAACTGATTGATTTTAACGATTCTTACGTAGCATTATTACTTAACGCTGGGCACTTAGCTGATCAAGCATTCATTGAGCAGCTTAAAGCCGATATGGATGCACTATGTCGTCGCTTGCATACGCCAAGTTTTAGTGCTGAGCAGTTCGATGCGATTACCCGTGGGCTAGCCCGTGAAGTAGCAGTCTATCATGCGGCTCAGCAACTTGGCTTTGGAGTTCATATGACTAGTAGAACGGAAGATGCATTTGGCATTGATATGGTGATTACTCATCCCGAGACGCGACATGAGCTGAATATTGATTGTAAAACACCTGCGGCATTTAGGCGTAGGCTAGAAGAACTGGTACGTCATGATCATATCAGTGAAGCAGATTTACTACAGGCTGATGAAGACAATTTTATTACCATCAATCAACATCGAGGTTCGGAAGTAGTGCCGGTAAATTTAATGTGTATTCGGCCAGATACAGTTGGTGAGATACATAATTTCATGTTTGATGAGCCACATAAGATCGAAGAATTATTGAACAAAATGTTTGCTTCGGGGAATCGTGTACCCAGCAGTGTACCCCGTAAGAAATCTGGACGAATCAATAAAAAAGTGGTAGCATAAGCCCATGCAACGAAACAGTGGTACCAGATTTTTCCCTATAATTATTATAATAATCGTAGCAGCACTTTTAATCGCTGCGGTTGTGAGTATAGGGCGTGCTGTATTTAATGGTGGCGGTGACGACTCAACTCAAACCACTCAGGTAGATAAAAGCAAAGAAACATTGCTTGATACGAACGCTGGAAACAGCGTACAAATGACTGTACGAGGACCGATCGTGGCTGAAGAAAGCTTCAGCAGCTACCGTGTGGCCGTATCGAACAGCGAACGAACTATGACTATTTATTCAGGTTACTTAGAATCTCAAACGGATGGTAAAACACTCGCCAATACTACTCAGGCATATGAGCAATTTGTGTATGCACTCGATAAGGCTAACATGGTAAAAGGTCAAATGCCTGATGATGATACAGCAAATGATGTTCGCGGTATCTGTGCCCGTGGCTATGTATATGAATTTGCTGTCTTGTCTGGTGGCAATGAAGTAAAGAAGCTTTGGACTTCAACCTGTGATGGTTCAAAAGGCACACTTGATGCATCAAAGGATCAGCTTAGTCAGTTATTCTTGGCGCAGATTCCGGATTCTAATAAATTGATTCCGTTCAAGCAGTCACCGGTTCTTAGCTTGTAAATCAGGCTATAATAGCTTTATGATCAAGGCCATTATATTTGATTGTTTCGGCGTGCTGTACCGCGATAATATTTCTTTGCTTTACGACGTCATTCCGGTAGAAAAACACCAAGCCCTACAAGATCTTATTCACGGATCGGATTACGGATTTTTATCACGAGAAGAGTATTATGCAGGAGCAGCAGAACTTGCCGGAAAAACTGCCAACGAGATACGCGAGCTTGAAAAGAAGCAGCATTTACGTGATGACCAGATGATTGCGTATTCACAAACTTTTCGACTAAACTATAAGCTAGGGCTTTTAAGCAATATAGACAGTGTAACGATACGTCGTTATCTTCCAGACATTGAACAGTTATTTGATGCATTTGTAGTGTCGGGTGATGTTGGAATAACCAAGCCGTCGCTAGAAATATTTGAACTTATTGCCACGAGGCTTGGAGTTCGCACAGAAGAATGCCTAATGATTGATGATTTGCCAAAGAATGTAGAAGGCGCCACACTAGCGGGTATGCAATCTGTACTGTTTACAAGTAAGCAACAACTTGAACGCGACATAACAGCTTGTTTATCAGAGGAATCGCAGTAGTATGCCCGAATTACCAGAAGTCGAGACTGTTAGGCGTGGTTTGGCTGACTTATTGCCTGGCAGGGAGGTACAGGCAGCATACCAGCTTGAATCACCAAAAAGCTTTCCAAATGCATCAGCGGATGTTGAGCAATTTTTACTTAATTCAAAAGTCACCGCCGTGCGTCGGCGTGCCAAAGTTCTGTTAATTGATCTGAGTAGTGATTATACATTGGTAATTCACTTAAAAATGACCGGACAGTTGGTGTTCAGAGGTAAAACAAGTTTCGGGGCTGGCCATCCAAATGATAGCTTGATTGGTGAATTACCCGACAGGAGTACGCGGGTGGTATTTGAATTTGCAGATGGCAGTCGCTTGTATTTTAACGATCAACGGAAGTTTGGCTGGGTAAAACTCATGCCCACTCTTGAAGTGCCAAATATCGACTTTATGAAAAAGGTTGGGCCTGAGCCACTGGAAGCTGACTTTAGTCTGGCACAGTTTAGGGAGCGATTCAGACGACGAGCTAACACCAACATTAAGGCGGCTTTACTTGATCAAACTGTAGTAGCTGGTGTTGGTAATATTTATGCCGATGAAAGCCTTTGGGGCGCCAGGATTGACCCGCGGCGATTGGTAAAGAGCATATCTGATCAAGAATTTGATCTGCTGTATAACGAATTACGTAATGTCATGAATCTTGCGATTGAAAAAGGTGGGAGTACTGATAAGAATTATGTTAATGCCGAAGGCAAGCGGGGTAGCTATATGGATTTTGCCAGAGTATTTAGACGCGAGAACCAAGCTTGTCCACGATGTGGTAGCAAAATAATAAAAATTCGTCATGCTGGACGCGGTACGCATTTGTGTGAGACGTGTCAGGAATAATAAATTTGACGATAAGCATAACCGAATGGTATAGTACCATCAAGTAATTCTAAATATAAACATAGAAAGGCGCTCTGTACTATGGCCGTCCCAGTTAAACAAAAAATAAAGCTTGCAGCATGGGCGCTTGTGGCTGTAGCTATAGCTGCTGCACCTGTCGGTGTGTCGGCTGTGTCAAATACGTCCAGTACCACGATTAATGCAACAGTTAACCCTGTTATTAGTATATCAAGTGGTCCAACTGTAGCAATTTCACTAACACCAACAACCGGTGGTGTTGTCTCAAGTGCCAGCGACACAGTTAGTGTGAGTACTAACAAGACTAACGGGTATACGCTAACTATGAAAGATGCTGATACATCTGCTAATCTCGTAAGCGGTTCTGATAACATTACGCCATTTGGATCAACAACCACGCCTGGTGCTCTAACAAATGGTACTTGGGGGTGGGCAGTCGCATCTGGAACGACAGGTGTTGGAATAAGTGGATTTGATGCGAGTTACTCAACTGAGTCTGATAATGCTTCAAGTGCCAGTAAATGGGTTGGCGTGCCACTTTCGTCAGGCAGTGCTTCAACCATTAAGTCTACATCAACGACCGCTTCTGGCGACGCAACTACCGTATGGTATGCGGCACGCGTGAACACTAGCCAGCCGACTGGTACGTACACCGATACTGTTACCTATACTGCGACTACTAACTAATAGCTAATTTAGTTGAATTTTGTGAGGGCTAATAGAGCAAAACTGGTTGTAATATCGTTAGGCCTCACTGTAGGCCTATTAGGTTTGGTGGTCGTGTCACAGCAAGCTTTTGCGGTGAATGATAACCAAACGAGGACCGAGGCAATTCTGCTATCACCTACGAGTAAGCAGTACAAATTAGACGCTGGTACATTGCAACGGGATAGCTTTAAGATAGTAAATGATGGCCAAACGGCCTTTAATTTTGTGGTGTATGCACGACCTTATTCTGTGACCGACGAAAGCTACACCCCCGATTTTACGTCGACCGTTCAAAATGCTGATGCGTATAAATGGGTGCAATTTGATAAATCTTCTTATTTTATAGAGCCTGGTAAATCTGTAGACGTGGGCTACACAATACGTGTTCCTGCTACTGCTGCACCTGGTGGTCACTACGGTGTATTATTTGCCGAAACTCAGCCTTCGGCATCGATTGAAGGAACTGCCATCATCCGGAAAAAAAGGGTCGGAGCCATTGTATATGCAACAGTGAATGGTGCTACTGTTATTGATGGCACATTTGTTGGTGCTAAGGTTTCGCCATTTCAGTTTAGGGCGCCCCTTGAGGTGAGGCAGCGTGTAAAAAATTCTGGTAATACCGATTTTGAAGCAACATCAAATGTGCGCGTAGCTGACATATTTGGAGGTTTGAAGTTTAGAAGTGATAAAAAAGTCACCATTTTACCCGCAACCACCAGAGAGATTGTAAATGATTGGCAAGACCCTGCTTGGTTGGGGCTATATCGGGTAGACACCTCGATTGCATTCAATGACACAAATAAAACCTCGACTCACTATGTGCTTTTGGTACCACTTTGGGTATATATAACGTTGGGATTATTAATCGGAATGCGAGCATTATATGCGGTTGTATGGCGTCGCAAGCACAAAAAGTAAGCTAATTGGAATTGTATTACTGTACCTAGCCATAGGTAGTGTGGTTTCGAATTTCTTGGTAGTTTCTGCTAGCGCAACCGATTCCGAAATTGGTGTGGTAGTATGTGGTGCTAGTGTTCCTTCTACGCAAATCGACATAACAGAACCAGTGAGCGATAGTATTGTTTCGCAAGCTGTTACTACGTTTCGTGGTACTGTTGCAAACGCTACGCAAATCGAAATAGCAGTGGACGGTAATTATAGTCAAACGCTTGCTATTGGTGCGACTGATGCCACCTTCGAAACAAGTCTAACACTCACGGAGGGTACTCACACAGTGACTATGACGGCAATAGGTATTTGTGGTAGTCAGAATACTGTTGATACTATTGTATTAACGTACCATCAGCAAGGTGATCCTAGTAACGGTGATGTGACTCCGACTGATTTAAATACAGGTGTAGCTGTAACAGATGATCCAATTCACCCCGATAATACTCCGCAATTGCTTGCCGATGTGCCACTGCTTGCTGCGGTTATGGGTGCGATGGCTGACTTTGCACGTGCGATTGGATTAGAGGCTACCATGCAAAAGACTAACGTTGCTGTTGGCGTATCACGTATTGGTGTAACGGTGGTAGCCCTTACATCTGTTGTGATGGCAAGCAGTCTGGCCCCAATCGCGGCTCAATCCCTACCTGGTTTATCTGAATTATTTAATACGGCGAGTCATCGTTCTATGCTGTATCTTGGGTGGATTATTCGCGGCCTTGGTGTTTTTGTTTTTGTGCTTGCTTACTTTCTATAACCTGTGTGGGGTATAATAACTACAATATGAAGCGGGGGATTGTATGGGTTTTACTACTGAGCCTTGTTGGCTTAGGCGGCGTACTATCTGCTAGCGCCGTAGACTTTAGCAGTTCGAGCTATAAAATTAATGGCAGTCTAGGTGATAGCATTGCTGGCGGGCAAAGCTCTACTAATTATCAACTTACTTCTGTTGGTGGTGAATCAATTGCCGGTACAACCGCAAGTACGAACTATAAACTTGGCCAGGGCTATACTCCACGCCTCGAAAACTCTATCCAGCTTGTTGTTCAATCAAGCATTGGCCTAAGGGGATATTGGCCGCTTGATAATGCCACGCCCAATGCTACCGCCTTTGATGAAGCAATCTTTGATCGAAATGGCACGTATTCAGCTGGTTCTAGTTCTGTGGCTGGCAAAATTGGTACCGCGTGGAGCGATACATCGGCTGCACAGAGTGTTACTATTCCCCACGGAGCAGGCTTTCCTTCAGGTAACAAAGCTTCTATTATTGCCTGGGCGAAGCCCTCATCGTCTCTTACTCAGCGCGCTATCATAACAAAGTGGGATGCAGCCACAAATCCCACGAATGGAGAATGGGCCCTTCAGACAGGCTCTACTGCTACTGAACTACGATTTTACGTTGGTTCTAACGGTGACTCTGGTAGTAATTATGTTGATACGACCAACGCGAATTTGACTCCTGGTGTTTTTTCGCACATCGTCGTTACCTATGACGGGACGTTAGCTAATGCTCAACGAGTAAAAATATATGTTAATGGTATCCAAACTAGCACAACTACTACTGGTACCATTCCAACCACACTCAATACCACTCCTGCAAATCCAATCACGATTGGTAGCTTTCCAGGTTTGGGGCGCTATTGGAGCGGTGCGGTTGATGAAGTGAAGTATTTTAACACCGCACTTTCTGATGTTGAAGCTAAGGACGAATACAATGCTACCAATGCGGGTATTCCGATGTCACTTCGCATTCCTTCGCCAACGCCAGGTACTCCATTAACGAATGACTTTTTTCTTGTTACTCAAACAAGCGCACCTCGCTACACTGTTGCAATCAATCAAAGCGGTAATCTAACAAGCGGTTCAAATACGATTCCGGCGATTAGTAGTACGATTGCAAGTCCTGCGGCCTGGGTGAATGGTACCACCAAAGGGCTTGGTTTTACGGTTGTCGAATCGGATCCGGTTTGGAATTCTGGGTCAGTTTTCGCTGCCATACCTAATGTTTCAACTTCGTTCTTAACTAGGAACAGTGCTGTTGCTACTAAAGACCTTGTCAATATGCAGCTGAAACTTGATGTAACTGCTGCACAGCCATCTGGTGACTACACTAGTTCGGTTACGCTAACAGGGACAATGCTACCATGATGCTACGAACACTCGTAGGCGCTTTATTACTAGCCGTTAGTCTTGCGGCAAGCTTACTGGTTGCAGATAGTGTATCGGCGCTGGGATTAAAGGTAGCACCTTTGGAGTATAAGACCGATTTACAGAAGGGTGAACGTAAACAGGGATTCATTGATATCTCTAACCCGTCACATCAAGCCGTAAAGGTGAGGGTGTCGGTGCAGGCATTTCGTCAGATTAATAACGAGGGTGGTCTTCAGTTTTATGATGATAAACAGATTCAATTAGGAATTAAGCCAGGTCTTGCGGATTTTGAGCTTGGTCCGCGTGAGGCTATACGTATGTCGTTTGTTCTTGATGGCTCAAATCTACCAAAGGGCGATGTATACGCTGCACTATTTCTGACTACTGACGTAAAACAGCCCCAGAACGGAGTTGGGCAGTTGGTGCGCGTTGGTACTATTTTGTCGATTGTTAACGATTCCAAGGGCGAGAGGAAAGCAGAAATTACGGGTGTGACTTTGCCGTTCTTGCAACTGGGAGACAATGTGCAGGGAAGTTACAAGGTGCGAAATACAGGCTCGGCAAACACAGGTTTTTACCCCACTGCAACAATAAGCGGGTGGCCAAGTACCGCAGCCATTCAGCACCAAAGCTCATTGGTATTTGGTGGCAGGGAACGTTCAAACAACTTCACCTATCAGGCTAGTGTGGGGTTTAACTTTGTTCAGGTGGGGTATGGCACGACTAAACAGGGTCAGTGGGTACTAGTTCTTCCCGCATGGCTGCTCGTCGTTTTACTACTTATTATCGTTATAATTTGGGTTGAATGCATGCTGTACCAAAAGCGCCGTAGGCATTCAAAAAATTTGAAATCAAAAGTAAAGCCATCTACCTCTAATACTTAGGTTGCCTTAAAGAGAGAGCATAAGTATAATAATGCGTAGCCTTTCGTCCGATTAACGAGACAGTGAGGGCACATAAGATAATATGATATCTGCGGGGATTTTATGGGGGTCCAAGAACCGATTGTTCTTGGGGGTCATGGTGACTGTTGTCGCATTATTATTTGCTTTTGTCCAAAGTTCCCGTGTTGATGCAGCGACGACTTTGCCTACGAAAATGAATTTTCAGGGTCGCATAGCTAATAGTAGTAATAATGTTTTAGCCAACGGTACCTATAACATGAAGTTTCGTATCTATAATGCTCTTACAAGCGGAACTTTGCAGTGGAGCGAAGACAGGTTAGTGTCTGCGAGCCAAGGAGTTACAGTAACGAACGGCCAATTCAGCGTACAGCTTGGTGATATTAGTTCTTTGCCCGCTTCAATTTTTACAAGTAATAGTCTTTACTTTGAAGTCGAACTACCCACTCCAGCCACTGCTACATCCAGTAGTCCAAGCTGGACAGAAGGTGCCATGACACCGCGCAATCAGCTTGCTACAAGTGCGTATGCCTATAACGCCGAAACACTTGATGGTATTGATAGTGATTCATTTGCCAAGATTGGTAGTGCGAATGCCTTTACGGCGGCCAATTCTGTCAATGTCTCTAACGCCAACGCGCTTCAAGTAAAGAATGGCAGTACGAATCTTTTCAATGTTGATACAAGTGGCTCAATCGTCACAATAGGTGCCTCTGATACAACAGGCGCGTTGCTGGTGCTTGATACCAAGACTGACTCCGGCGATCCCACGGGTACCAATGGTGGCATATATTACAATTCGAATACTGGAAAGTTCCGTTGTTACGAAGCTAGTACCTGGAAAGACTGCATAATCGTACCGCCAACTGTGGCGCTTCAAACAGCATACGATAATGATGCTTCTGGCGTGGCTGATATTGTAACGAGTTCTGCGGCTAAGACATTCCGATTTAAGGCTGGTAGCGGTTTTGATGCTACTACCTTGTTTGATATTCAGAATGCGGCTGGAACAAGTTTGTTTGTGGTGGATAGTTCCAATGGTCGTGTTCAGATCGGGACTTCCACGGCGGACGCCACGGCGACGGTTCTCGTACTTGATACAAAGAACACGGCCGGCGACCCCACCGGAGTAGATGGAGCGATGTATTATAATTCGAGCTTACTAGAATATCGCTGCTACGGGAATGGCGCGTGGCGTCCTTGTTTGAACTCCACTACTGCAAATACTTCTGTTCCAGCTGGTAACAGCGTTACTAACACTACGACTGAAACAAATTTCGCTTCGAACGTTACTATACCGGCAAACGAGTGTCGTACGGGTAAAGTATATAGAGTAACTGCCAGGGGTGTATATAGCACCAACAATATCACCGCACCAAACATTACGTTCCGGCTGAAGTTTGGTACCACGACTATCATTGCAACCGCATCTAACAGCACAGCTATTAACATGGCTAATAGGCAATGGACCGTCAGCGCTGATATAATTTGTCAGACCGCACCGGGTGCTAGTGCTACGGTTGAAGGCCAAGGCGTCGTTACGAGGTCGACTGCAGCCGCCACGGCTGTCCAGTGGGAAATGTCGAGTACTGCAGCTGTCACAGTGAATACAACCACGGCTCAGACACTGCAGCTCAGTATACAGTTCAGCACCGCAAGCGCTACAAATGTAATCGTGATGCGCCAATTTATTGTTGATGAGCTTTCGCCGTAGCGAAGGGATAAGTAGTGGTACACTGGAAAGAAGTATGAGTTCAAACAAATCACCCTTCACACACGAGATGGCTAAGCTATATAAGAAGCCGGGAGCGTTGCTGATTACTGTAATCCTAGTACTTCTAGGAGGAGCAATCAC